>PWJF01000081.1 GCA_003560935.1 Ignavibacteriales bacterium | reverse complement strand
TACCACTGAATAATTAAATAAAAACCCCATCCCGGGAGGAAAGGATGGGGTCGTAGTAGAGTGCTTTGAGGATTTGAGTGGTACACAACGGGCATCGCTCAGACCCGTTGCTTGTTTCTTGAGTCATCTGAACTCTCATGTTCACCGATCCGGTACACAGACAGTAGGGAGAGTGGCGAACATTACTCAGTTCAGGACCCCAAACAGCGGGGGTCACAATAAATATATGCAAACTCTATGCCATTCTACCAAACCTACAATTTTGAAGTTATCAGGGAAATTAGAACAAATTGGAAACAGATTCCTACCAAAAATAAGAATGGTATTCTAAATATCGGAATGGAATTCTAAAAAAAGAGAATTCCGGAACTAAATACCCGATTATACAAATATTAATCGTAAAACCACGGTAATAAATGCACTTCCACTTTCTCCCCTTTCTCCAGCTTTTCTTTAGATTCAGGAAATACAATTATACAATTCGCTTTGGCAAAAGTGCTCATCATATGATATTCCTGTTTCAAGAACGGAACAACCGACCAGGAATCTCCGATCCAGGATATATAACCGCGTATGAACTCAAGTCTTCCCGGTGGTTTCGTCAACGTTGATTCCAGCACCGCACTTACCCGCTGCAAATAAACAGCCCGGCGTCCCATCATTGTTAAAATTGCGGGGAGCACCAATTCGTAAAAAAGCAATCCGACAACCACCGGATTACCGGGCAATCCAAAAACAATTTTATTCCCCAGTGTTCCGAAAAATACAGGTTTATCGGGTGTAATGGAAATTTCCCAGAAATGCTGCTCGACACCAAGCTGCGAGAAGATCGGACCCATGACATTATATTCCGCTACCGATACGCCGCCGGTAACAATAATGATATCTGCGGATTCTATCGATTTGGAGACAGCATAAAGCAGCAATTTGGCTTCATCGGGGACCCGCTCAATCATGTGAGATTCGACGCCCGCTTTTTGCAACGCCGCTGCCAGGAAAAAGGCGTTCGAGTCCCTGACTTTCCCACCGACCGCAGGTTGAGAAATATCTACTAATTCATCACCGGTCGTTACAACAGCAACGCGCGGTTTATTATGAACGTGAACCGAAGGGTACCCCAACGCAGCAAGCATAGCTATAGTCCCAGGGGTAATATTTTTACCGACCTCAAGCACGCCGTCACCCTGACGCAACTCACTCCCTTTATAACGAACATTTTCACCCGATTCCACACGTCTTTTAATTTTTATTCGTTCGTTATCCGTTAAAACATACTGCATCGGTACGACCGCATTGCTTCCCTCCGGCAAAATTGCACCGGTCATCACCAATGCCGATGTCCCGGGCTGCATGCGTATCTTATGATGGTCGCCTGCCGGAATTTTTGCAATCACTTTTAATTCCACGGGATTATCATCGCTGGCACTGTCAATATCGCTATGATTGACGGCATACCCGTCAATAGCGGATAAATCATATAATGGATGGTCTTCAAGCGCCACAACGGGTTTTGCAATTGCATATCCGAGAGCTTGTTTGATGCTCATGACCTCGGAGCGGAGTTTCTCTGTTTTTGAAATGACGATCTCAAGTGCCTGCTGGAAGGGTATCATATATCCATTCACACTTTTAGATTAGGAAAATTTTTTTAAATGTAACAAATTCCGTATCATTTTCAAAATCAGTAGTGCTTCGATCACCTACCGTCATTGGCACACCCGGCTTGCTCAAAAGGCCCGTTTTTTGTATTATAAATGCATGTATATTTTAATGATAGCATTACTTGCAGGTCTCTTCGCAAGTGATGAAATGGCCAACCTCCAACCTGTTCGCGTCGCCGAACTGAAGCATCAACTCGAAACCTTCGTTTCAGAGGGGAACCTGCCGGATGAAGATCGCAAACACATAATGGATATTTTGCATTTCAACGATTTCATCGGCTATGATCTGACCGGAAGTCATGTTAATTATTCGAATCCCGGTGTCGGGGGATATACCCCGGCGGATATTGTCATATTCGGGTACTATGCCGAATGGTGCCCAAACTGCCGTCAGAATCTTCCGGCTGCATTGCGGTTATATGAAAAGTACGATGACAAAGGACTGGAAATAGTCCTTACTTTCATGTACAGCGATGAGGATCGCGTCCGCGATTACGTTCGCGAAAATGAGATACCGTTTCCCGTCTTGATCGGAAGTGAAGACCGTGAGGTAAATCCCGGAATCCGGCTCGAAACCACCCATTATATTCTCCGCACCCTCCTGAAAGATTACCGGCGCTGGGGAACGCCGTTTTATATTATTTATGTCAAAGATAAACCCGACACATGGTTCGTCGTTGCCGGAGAATTTATAGAGGGTGAGATCGATGCGTTCCTTGCAGATCACTTATCAACTCATTAATCGTGAACGGTACCCGGATGAAAAAGAAAACGTATTGTGCAATCATCGGCGATATTAGATATTAATAGATCCCACGCCATTATTATTCTTTATCTATGAATGCATCCACCGAACATCACTTTACCAAATCTCCGCGACCACCTTCATTTTTTGAAAGTCTCCTCCCGTTAATAATTCTCGCTGTTTTACTCGGCATCGGTTACGGCATTTTTCAATACCGTATCGAGATTCTGCTCTTAACCGCCGCAACTGTGGCGGGTATTGTCGGTTACCGGCTGGGATACCCATACAAAGACATGGAAAACGGCGTCATGGACAGCATCCGTAAAGGTCTTCCGGCTATGAGCATTCTTATCATTGTCGGTGCACTGATCGGGTCATGGCTTGCCGCAGGCACGATCCCGATGTTGGTCTATTACGGACTGCAGATCATATCGCCGCAATATTTTCTCGTGACCGCATGTATTGTGTGCAGCATCGTCTCCGTACTGACCGGTACATCATACGGCACCGCCGGTACGGTCGGTATCGCATTCATCGGAATAGCGCAGGGATTCGACATTCCGCTCGGCATGGCGGCGGGTGCAATCGTCGCGGGAGCATATTTCGGCGATAAGATATCCCCGTTTTCGGACACAACAAACCTTGCACCGATCGCCGCGGGGAGTAATCTATTTGATCACATCCGTCATACATTATGGACAACGACACCGGCATGGCTGCTCGGTCTTATTGTTTATTTGATTGCGGGATTTCAATTCGACGTCACCGCTGTTGAATCCGAGCGCATCGAAACGATCATGTCAACCATCGCTGCAAACTACGCATTCAACATACTACTGCTTATTCCGCCCGCTATTGTGTTGTATGCAACGATCAGAAAACTGCCGGTTATTCCAGGCATGTTGGCTTCAACGTTCGTTGCAATTATTATCGCGATTGCATTTCAGGCAGAATCACTGGGCAATACCATTGCGATTACCGTGTTCGGATATACATCTGAAACGGATGTCGATCTGGTCGATACACTGCTTTCACGCGGAGGCATGCAGCAAATGATGAACGTAACGTTGATAGCATTGTGCGCATTTGCATTTGCAGGCATCGCACAAAGAACCGGTATGCTGGACGTGCTATTGGAGCGATTGCTTCGAGTCGCACGAACGACGGGCTCATTGCTCGCGGCAACCGTATCGTCATGCATACTCACCGCATTTATGACAGGCAGTTCGTATTTATCGATCCTTCTGCCCGGAGAATTATTCTCACCGGCATACAAACAACGGGGACTTGCCGCGAAGAACCTTTCACGAACAACCGAAGACTCCGGCACGGTTATGGTTCCGCTCGTTCCCTGGAGTATCGCCGGGGTGTTCATGGCCGGTACGCTTGGAGTACCCACCCTCGAATATGTACCCTGGGCGGTGATGTGCTACAGTGGATGGATCGTCGCGTTGATCTATGGATTTACCGGTTTCAAAATTGCGCCGAAAATCCGGGATGATGAGACTATACCGGGAAGCTGACATGCCAACGGTACATCCGGGGAAATCAATAGCAGCTATTGCTTTTTATCAATCATCTTTGTAAAATGATGCACTTATCAAAATCTGTAGTCCTGCAGAGAGTGCAGTTAAAAGCCACATCGTACTTTTAAATCGGGAGGATGTCATGAGAAAGTTTATAATTTTCCTGCTCTTTGTGCCGTTCATTCTTCTCGCCGATACACCGGTTTCCATACAGCCGGAAAAACCCGTTCAGGGAGAGAAAATTACAATCCAGTATAATCCATCGGCACGAACTGCTGTGTTGCGCGGCGCAGAATCAATAACCCTTGACGCATTGTTCTGGTATCCGGAGAGGGACCCGGTGATCAAGACCTTCGCTCTGGCGGATAACGAGAAAGACCGGAGTGTCACACTTGATCTGAAAGAAGATGATATCCGGTATATTCAGTTTAAATTCTCTTCGGGAGAATTACACGATAATAACAACGGAGATTTCTGGGATATCTTTCTTTATACAACGGACGGTGAGGTACTTCCGGATGCCTATTTTCTCGCAGGACAATCGTGGTTATTTATCAAACACATGATGCTTGGTGTACGTGGCGCATCCATGATCCGCGATACCGATCCCGTTAAAGCGGCAAAGTATTTCGAAAAAGAATTTAACCGGAACCCGTCTCACAGTAAAGCCGCGTTTCAATTAATACGTGCATTGCAATGGCATATGCGCGATGCAGACGATCCCGAAAAATTAAAGGAATTGGGGATCGCTAACGCTGACGCGCTTGCTGAAAAAACAGAAGACGATCCCGTTGCAATGGCAGCAATGGTACATGCATACCGCAGTTTCGGCGAACGTGAAAAAGCCGAAGAAATACAAAAGAGACTCATAGAAAAGTATCCGGCGCATGAGGAGGTCGAACAGTTCCGCATGATGCAGGTTATGGCGCGCGACATCGAACCTGAAACCAAGATCGAGCGTGCACGTGCCTTTATCGAGGACTTTCCCGATTCAAGGTCAATCGATATGGTGATCCGTCAGGGAATTTATAATACCTATAATGAACTTGATCAGCTTGATAAAGCAATCGCTTTCCTTACCGATCACCCATCGATGCCGCCGGATGCGTACTGGATCGTGGCAAACGACTTACTTCGTGACGAACATGATCCATCCGTCATCGAATCTGTTGCACGAAAAGCGATTAAAGCATACGAAAATCAACCGGTGGACGACCAACCCTCATATCTCACTGATGAGGAATGGGAAACCGCACTTACGGGCAGATCACGATATTCATCTCGATACTGGCATACCTATGCAACGGCATTATGGCGGCAGGGAAAAACAGAGAATGCGATAACCAACATATCAAAAGCGTATGAAATAGCGGATGGTCTCAACGCGCGGACAAATACACGGGCGGTTGAAATTTTTGCCGATGCAGGAAAATACCGGGATGCGATTGATATCGGCGTCAAGGCAATTGTCAACAATCAAGCTGAGGATGAATTGTTGAACAAGCTGAAAGAAGCATACATCGAACTGCACGGCAGTGATGAAGGATATACCGAATTACTCGCCGATGCGCGAAATGAGGCAGTTATGTCTTTGCGTGAAAAATATATAAAAGAAATGATAGAACGACCAGCTCCCGATTTCACTCTTGAACGGCTCGGTGGTGAACCGGTAACACTCAGCGAGTTGGAAGGTAAAGTCGTCGTCCTGGATTTCTGGGCAACCTGGTGCGGTCCATGTGTCATGGCTTTCCCGCATTTTCAAACGGTTGTCGATCATTTCTCGGATAACACCGATATCGTATTTCTTGCAATAAACACCTGGGAAGGACCGATGGGTGATGAACGCATTGAAAAAGTACAGGAGTTCATTGAAGAAAATGAATACACGTTCCCGGTATTATTCGATGAAGACACCGTCGTGAGTGAATATGAAGTTCAGGGCATACCGACCCGTTTTACGATCGGACGCGGCGGTTCTATACGATTCAAGGATATCGGTTTCAGCGGTCCTGGAATGACGCAAAGTATGATCGTGCAGATCGAAATGCTGCTGGAGGAGGACGGCCCGCTCACGCAAAAATAATTATACAGACTGCAGGGGTTGTCTAACGAGTTTTCTACCGTTAAAGTCACTGAACCACGCCTTGCTGCGGGATCGGTGGGAGAAGCACGACCACGCGTGCACGCACTTCGACACGCACTCGTGTGCGGGCATCAACGGCACCTACAATTCTTTCACCTGGAAACAATATTATTTTTTCAAGATTTTCGGTATATTATCCTTCATCATTTTTATCATCTGTTTTGCCCCGTTTATTGCCAAGGAGTATTTATGACCCGCAACTCAAAATTTATTCTGTTTTTTATCTGCCTGTTTCTCGTATCATGCGCTCGCGACGCTCATCTGGAAACCCCTCTTGAACGAAACAATTTTGAAGAACTCACATCGTATGCGGATGTTCTCTCGTTTGTCCAAAAACTCGACCGGCGAAGCGAATTCATCACGACGGATACGCTGGGCATATCGGTAGAAGAACGAATAATCCCATACATGAAAATCAGTTCCGGTGAGTTTGGTGAAGACCGTCTGAACAAACTGATTGTCCTGCTCTTCGCACAGCAGCACGGCAATGAACCTTCGGGCAAAGAAGCCGTGCTCGCACTTGCACGCGATTTCGCCGAAGGAAAACACACCGACCTGCTCGAGCATCTCGATATACTTCTGGTTCCGCAGGTAAATCCCGACGGTGCGGAGCGGCATGAACGCAGAAACGCCGACAACGTCGATCTCAACCGGAGTCATCTCATCCTCAACGCCCCTGAAACGATCGCATTACGAAATTTATTTCACACATGGGAACCGTACGTGACCGTCGATATACACGAGTATCAACCGTGGACACGCTCGTGGATTGAGAAGGGATATATAAGACTGTTCGACGAACAATACGGACTCGTCACCAATCTCAATACCGATGAAACGATACGACTCTTTTCCGAGCGGGAGTTTCTACCCTATGCTGAACGCGAAATTACCGGAGCGGGATATACCTTTCATAATTATATAGTCGGTTCGCCCGACCGTATCAGATACAGCACCACAAGCATTAACGACGGACGACTGGGCTTCGGTATTCTCAGCACGTTCTCGCTCATACTCGAAGGAAAAAATGCCCGCACCCCGACCGAAGATTTACAGCGTCGTACCGAAGCGCAGCAACATGCTCTTCTTACATTATTGAATTTTTGCAAAGATAAAAAAGCGGATATTCTGTCGATCGTTCGCTCTGCGCGTCGAAATTTGATCACTATGGAAGATCCGGAATTTGTACTCACAATGGGACGGCAGAGGGATACCAGCGTCCTCTCCATTCCAGTACTGGAAGTCGTTCCCGTCAATGACGATTACGAAACGGGGGATACCGTTATTGTCGATATCGAGAATTACTATCCGCTCGTCGTCAAAGAGGAAGTCACCACCATACCGGATGCATATCTTATCCCGGCGACCGAGGACCGGATCATCGATTTACTTGAAAAGCATAACATATTAATAAAGCGTCTTAAGGAAGGGGATGTTTACCGTGGGGAATATTTTATCATCAGAGAGTTGAGAACAATAGAACTGGAAGAAACGGAAATTATCTTTTCCGAACTTCGCAAAGAGCCGGCAGTACACATCGCCCGCGACGGCGACGTACTTGTACCCACCAACCAATTACATAGATTGATGCTCGCAACGGCGCTCGAGCCGCAATCGATGCACGGGCTGCTGCAGTATAATGAGTTCCGTCATTTGCAGCAGACGGGACGATACCCGGTTGTCAGGATTGAATTGTCGGATGTGGCGGGGTTGGTTGAATAAATGTAGTGTGCTATGCCCTCTGCTCCCTCCCCTCTTTATGCTCCAGCGCCGCTTTCACAAAATCCCTGAACAACGGGTGCGGGTTGATTGCACGCGATTTGTATTCCGGATGAAACTGCACCGCAACAAACCACGGGTGGTCCGGCAGTTCGACCATCTCGACAAGATTGTTATCGGGCGAGACGCCGCTGGTTATCAAACCTGCATCGACAAGTTTTTTTCTGAACTTATTGTTCACCTCATACCGGTGGCGGTGCCGCTCGTTGATAAACTCTTTTTTATATGCTTTATACGATTTCGTTCCCTTCTGTATAACGCACGGATATGAACCCAGCCGCATCGTCCCGCCGAGGTTTTTCACCCCCCGCTGATCGGTCATCAAATCGATCACATTGTGTTTGGTTTTCTTGAACTCCGTACTGTTTGCTTTCTTCAGACCGGCGACATTTCGTGCAAACTCGACAACCGCACACTGCAAACCGAGGCAGATACCGAAAAACGGCATCTTTTTTTCACGCACATATTTGACGGCGCGAATCATCCCTTCGATTCCCCGTTCCCCGAATCCCCCCGGTACAAGAACACCGTCAACTTTACCGAAGACACCGTTAATACCGTTTTGTTCAACCTCCTCCGATGCAATCCATTTGATGTTCACCCGGGCATGGTTCGCAGCGCCGGCATGTACAAATGCTTCGCTTATGCTTTTGTATGCGTCGGGGTAATCGGTATATTTCCCGCAAATGGCGATATTCACGTCGTGTTTGGGTTTCTTTATCTTTTCAACAAGCTGCTGCCAGACCGCAATGTTCCGTTGATTACATTTTAAATTCAGATGTTCGATAACAATATCGTCAAGTCCTTCCCGCGCAAACTGCAACGGTACTTCGTATATCGAATCCACATCCCGACCTTCTATAACGCTGCGTGTCTGTACGTTACAGAATAATGCAATTTTTTCCCTGTAATCCTTAGTCAACCGGCGGTCTGAGCGGCAGATTAAAATATCGGGCTGCACGCCTATCTCCAGGAGCGTCTTCACGCTGTGCTGTGTCGGTTTTGTCTTTAACTCGCCTGCCGACGGAATATACGGTACAAGAGTTACATGAATATTGATCGCCGTTCGTCGTCCGACACTCAAAGTATACTGCCGGATAGCTTCAAGAAACGGCAAGCCCTCGATATCGCCGACCGTACCGCCGACTTCGGTGATGATCACATCGTACCTGCCGCCGGTCGCAAGAGCGGTGATGCGTTTTTTAATCTCATCGGTAATGTGCGGGATAACCTGGACGGTTGCACCGAGATAGTCGCCGCGTCGCTCACGCATGATCACTTCGTTGTATATCTGTCCGGTTGTGCAATTGTTCGCCCGCGATGTATTAATATCGAGAAAGCGCTCGTAATGACCGAGATCGAGATCGGTCTCTGCACCGTCGTCGGTGACGTAGACTTCGCCGTGTTGAAACGGATTCATCGTACCCGGATCGACGTTGATATACGGATCGAATTTTTGAACGGTAACGCGTAATCCGCGGGATTGTAACAACAACCCTAATGAAGCGGACGCAATCCCTTTGCCGAGTGACGATACCACACCCCCTGTAACGAAAATGAATTTTACTTTGCTTCTTCGCGCCAAAATATGCTCCTTAATACACCTCGTTATTTTTCTTCTTTTAATTTAGCTTTTGACATTTCGGTCGGCGTGACGATACCGGCTGACAATACGAGCTTTAAGCCCTGCTCGACACTAATCGAAAGCGATATCACTTCATCCGATGGGACAAGCGTTAAAATCCCCGTAGTCGGGTTCGGGGGTAACGGAATATAAATATTCGAAAGACGTTGTTTCGATCCATCCGCCCCTTCAAACGTAAGCTCGTTCGTCTTAAAACCGATCGAGTACACGCCTTTTCTCGGATATTCGACCATGCATACTTCACGGAATGTCTTCCCTTTTTGTCCCAACGAGAACGCATTGATTAACTCACGCGCCCCGCTATACACCGACCGTGCAAGCGGCAGGTTGAGGAAAATTCTTTCAAGTATCCTGAAAAAAACTTTCCCTACAAGGTATCGTGAGAAAACTCCTAAAAGTAAAATCAACACGATCGCTGTTATGAATCCAAGCCCCGGTATATTCAATCCGATCTGTTGATAAAACGGCGACGCTATGCCGTCGATAAATTGAAATATGAACCAGAGCACCCAGACGGTTATTGCTATCGGAATTATGATCGCCAGGCCGCGTAAAAACGATCTCCGCATGTTCGTCCATATAGTCGACCTCGGATCCTCTTCCGGATCACCTGCCGGCAGTGTTTGAATATTTTCTTCCCGGTTAAACATAACGCTCCTTATCTTTCTGAAATATTTTTTAAAATACTCCGGACACGATCGACATCTTCTGCAGTATCTACCGGTAAACTCTCGTACATCGTTTGAACGATTTGGATCCACACGCCACTTTCAAGCAGACGAAGCTGTTCAAGCTGCTCCGCCCTCTCGAGCGGCGTTCTCTCCATCGTCACAAACTGTTCGAGAACAGAGCGGCGGTATACATATAAGCCGAAGTGTTTCAGGAATGTATACGATTCGAGCCATTGCGCCGGATCGGCGGCAGCTCGAACATGCGGAACCGGCGATCTGCTGAAGTACAATGCCCGCCCGCTCGAATCGACAACCACTTTTACGCAATTGGGATTTGTTATATCACGAACATCGGTTATAACACACACAGGAGTAGACACACCTGCATCCGGCGTCTCGAACAATCCCTGTATCGTTTCATCAATCAATGCCGGCGGGACAAGCGGTTCATCCCCCTGCACATTTACAATGATATCAGCCTCAATTTCTCTTATGACTGCAGCCACCCGGTCGCTGCCACTCTGTAATCCGGGATCGGTCAATACCGAATGCCCGCCTATTGCGGCTACCGAGTCCATAATGCGCTCATCATCCGTTGCAACTATAACCGAATCGACCATCCGCGCCTGCTTAACCTGTTCATACACCCGCTGGATCATTGTCTTGCCGTTCAGATCGATAAGCGGTTTACCGGGCAAACGCTGCGAGCCATAACGCGCGGGAATAACGGCAATGACCGATCGATCCGTTCCCATTACTTGCCGCCTATCACTTTGGGTACTTTGAAAAAGGAACCGGTCTTCGACGGCGCATTTTTCAGAACTTCTCCGACAGGGAGCGACGGCTTGACTTCATCTTCCCGCATGACATTGGATAGCTCGATAACATGCGATAACGGCTCGACATCGTCGGTGTTTAATTCGTTGAGCTTGTCGATGTACTCGAGTATTGTGTTGAACTGTTTGGTGAATTTTTCTTTTTCCTTGTCGGTATACTCAAGCTTTGCAAGCTTTGCGATGTATTCTACGTCCTGTATGGTTACTTTCATGTTTTTCAGATTTCTCAAACAGTCAGCTCGGCGAGCCGACCTACATTACACGGTCACCGGTTCTTTAAAATGCATCCGTATCACTTCGGCGACGCGGTTCATTAACGATACTTCGTATTCTTTTCCTTCCCCCTCATCGGTCGGTATTGGATTTTCCAATACTAACTCTATCGTCCCGGGACTGATCAAAAATTTTCCCTTCGGACGACGATCGTAACTGCCGTTTATAGTTAACGGAACGATGGGCTTATCGGTTTTCGCGGCAAGCGAGAACGCACCGCGTTTAAATGACTGCAGGCGTCCGTCTTCGCTGCGCGTTCCTTCGGCAAACAAAAGGACCGACGCCCCGCGCTTGATGCGTTCGGCGGCAAGTTCAAGACTCCGCATTGCACTGAACCTTTTTTCCCGGTCGATTGTAACGTATGGTCCGTATTTCAACACCCATCCGAAAACCGGAATTTTCTGCAGTTCCTGTTTATATACAATCCGTATCTGATCGGGGACACCCGCCATCACCGCCGGTATATCGAACAAGCTTGCGTGGTTCGAAACATAGATATAATTGACCCCCGGCTCGATTTTTTCAAGTCCCTGGACCCGCACACGTATGCCGCATATCCATAATATAGTACGTGCCCACCCCCGACCGAATGCGTGGAAGATTTTTCCACGCCTGTCGAACGGACGCAGTAGCAACGTCGGGATACCGAATGCAAGGGTCGCTATCACCGCAGTGGTAAAACGGATCAATGTAATAACACTCTTCATATAACTTCCTCTGCCGCTTTGATGCGCTTTTTAATCGTCGGATGACTGTGAAATATCACTTCCACCCAGCGGGGCGGTTCGGGATCGCTTAGATTCATTGACGCGAGTTTGGTCATCGTTGACTTAAACGCTTCCTTATTACGCGTCATCTCCAGTGCAAACCTGTCTGCCTGATATTCATGCCGGCGGGAAAGCCAGTTATCGATCGGTCCGGTCAGCAATCCGTACAATCCCATCCAGATGGTCAGCAGCGGTAACGCCGCAAGTTGGGTAATGGATTCGAATCCGAACCATCCGATTGAGAGTGCATATAATTGTGCGGCGATAAAAAGTGCAGCCAACGTGCCGACAATTCCGACTGCCATCATGCGCTTGATGTGTCCGAGCTTATAATGACCGAGTTCATGAGAGAATACCACGTCGATCTCATCGTGGTTGAATTCTTCCAAAAGAGTATCGCCGAGTATTATGCGTTTTGCCTTACCGATCCCGGCGAAGGCGGCGTTCGCTTTTTTCGTTTTGGTGCTCATATCGAACTGGAAAATTCCCTTCACGTTCATACCCGCTTCTTTGCATCGTTTCAGAATTCGCTCCTTCAGTTCACCGTCATCGAGCGGTTTAAATTTATAAAATATAGGGAATATTATCGTCGGCGCTATCCGCGCAAGGATGACCGAGAACACGATCATCATAATGCCGACCGGCAGCCACCAATTCGTTTCGTATGTCCTGAGGAAATAATAAAAGAGCAGCAATACCGGCGTTCCGATCACCGCACCGACAAGCATCCCCTTCACGCCGTCCCATAACCATGCACCAAACGATTGATTCGATAAACCGAACCGGTGTTCAAGGATGAACCCGGAATATATCCGCAGCGGGAATGTGAACACGCTGTTCAGGAATCCGAAAACAACGGCAAAAACCAGTAAAGCCAGATATGGTGAAGATGTCACCCCGTAGCTCATCCCTTCCATCCACCGGGTAATACCGAGCGATACGAACAATAGTGTCACGATAAAAAATAAAATGGTGGAAAAAATGCTTAATTTAACCCGGATTCGTGAATATTGTCGCGCACGATCGAGCCGGCCGTCGTCTGTTCCCGGGTTTGTCTGGATTGGGGGTAGTGATTCCTCTGTTTGCTGTGCGGTCTGCTGTGTGGTATTCAGAGGATCATGGGCGAACATACTGCCGTGAAACAATTAGAAATTTATTGATCGGGTGTTTGATAAACATACTTAATTCGGCGATGAAAATCAAGGCGAAGGCAAAACTGCACAAGTTGAAACCCCCACTATCGTTTCGTATATTTACATAATAGCAATATAAATCCAGGGACCACCACATTGATCACACTCGACATTGCAGTCATTCTCGGAACGCTCTTCGTTGCATTTATACTGTTCCTTACCGAGAAACTCCGTGTCGATATGGTGGCGATACTGGTTATCCTCATATTAATCTTTTCCCGCATTCTTACGATCGAAGGGGCATTTGCCGGCTTTAGCCATCCGATCGTTATCGCCGTCGGCTCGCTTTTCATAATCAGTGGTGGATTATACCAGACCGGTGTCGCAACGCTGCTCGGACGCTACATATCCCGGATGGGAGGAAAGTCGGAGATCGGCATCATCGCAGCGATCATGATCGTAGGAGCGCTTATGTCGTCGATCATGAATAATGTCGCGGCGACCGCAATCATGCTGCCGGGCGTAATGGTCATTGCGCTGAAATCGAATCTCGCGCCGTCACGCCTGCTGATTCCCCTTGCGTACGGAACAATCCTCGGCGGCATGCTGACACTCGTCGGCACACATCCGAATATCATCGTCAGCGCTTTGCTCGAAGATGTAACAGGAGAGACACTCCACTTTTTCGATTTCACGCTCATCGGAATGACGCTCGTCATTCTCGGTATCGCTTACATGGTATTCATCGGCAGACACGTATTACCAGACAAGCCGATCGAAGAAAAGATGCGCCACTCCACCACACCCGAGACACTCCCGGCGATCTACCGCCTTGAAGAACGGTTGTTCGAGCTCCGCGTCCCGAAAGGAAGCAAACTTGTAGGCCAAACGCTTGCCGAGAGCGAGCTCGGAACCAGGTATGGCGTCAACGTACTCGGCATTATGCGTGCGCGGATACGCCGCCTGGCGCCGAAACGCGACGATCAGATAAAAGCCGACGATCGCCTGGTCATACAGGGACGTGAAGCCGACATAAAAAAATTGATATCCGATTACGGTGTGCAGATACGGAGAAAAGGGAAAGTGCAGCAGGAAGATATTCTCTCCTCGGAAATCGGTATTGCCGAGATAACTCTCCCGCCCCGTTCGGAATATGTCGGAAAAACACTTGCCGATATTATGCTTCGCGAGAAGTACGGTTTAACGGTCATCGCTATCTGGCGGAACGGACGTCCGATACGTGCACATCTGGGCGAGGCGGCGCTCGAGTTCGGCGATGCACTGCTTGTGCGGGGGCCGTGGGAGAAGATACAATTATTAAAAAGAACCGACGAGTTCATCGTGCTTTCAGGCGTGAACGAAGATGAGGAACCCAAACATCGCGAACGGATGTGGGTATCGCTCACGATCATGGGCGTTATGCTTTTGACGGTGATCACACGAGTACTGCCGCTTCCGCTGGCTGCACTTACCGCCGCATCGCTCATGGTGTTAACAAAATGCCTGACGTTAGCCGAAGCATACCGCTCGATCGAATGGAG
>PWJF01000050.1 GCA_003560935.1 Ignavibacteriales bacterium | reverse complement strand
TATCTATCGATAGAAACCTTACCATCAAATTCCTTTTTTACATTGATGATTGCTTCATTGAAATCGAGCAATACCTGATCGATCGCCGGACCGCAGAGTCCTCCCGGACAGCACATTGGCGGATCGTAAATTTCAATTTTTGTCTTTGGTGTTTCTGCATTCATATACTATTCCTTTACCAATAGTTCTTGTTTCTTTTCTTTAATTTTTATTAACAAATCTTTTTCGTCGACAAACCCCACCACACAGCGACCTTCTTCACGAAGAAGGAGGCGCATCTCCAATCGTTTTATATCGTCATCGAAAACCTCACCGACGAGATACTTTTTTAGAAATGTAAAAAGCATTTTGTTTAAGGGATTATTCTCGTTCAGGTAGTGGTATCCCCACGTACCGTCTTTTTCCACGATAATAAGTCCGGCGTTTTTCAGAATAGTGAGATGTTTTGAAACCTGATACTGGGGGAGACGGAGGGCGTCTACAATTTCACAGACGCACAACGGTTCGCGGGATGTCACAAAAAGGTTAACGACACGTAACCGGGTGTCGTCTGCGATAGCTTTGAATGTTGTGCTTTGTAGTGTTTTCATGGTTCACCCATATGCATATATGCACTTATAGGCATATAATATAATGTGTTAAATGTCAAATGTCAAGTATATCGGAAAAGATATTTGCCTAATCTGAAAACAATGTGTAAATTATAAATTTACACTTTTCATCACTATAATGATCTGTGTGTTATATGATTCAGCAAGAAGACACCATAGCGGCAATCGCAACACCGGTAGGAGAGGGAGGCATTAGTGTCATTCGTGTCAGCGGTAAGGGTGCATTCGGAATCGTGGACCGATTATTTAAAGGTAAGAAGCGAATCAAAGATATGGCTTCTCATACTGCTTCTTTCGGAAATATTGTCCAACCGGAAAAAGACCGGCGAATCCTCGATGAAGTGGTCGCTGTGGTATTTCGTTCTCCAAATTCATACACCGGTGAAGATGTTGTTGAGATTAGCTGTCACGGTGGAATGCTTGTTACGAAAAGCATTCTCAATGTATTGTTTGAATCCGGTGCACGCCACGCAAATCCGGGTGAGTTTACCAAGCGTGCGTTTCTGAACGGACGATTGGATCTATCACAGGCCGAAGCTGTAGCGGACATCATTCATGCCCGAACGGAACGCGCTCACCGATCATCACTCGATCAATTAAAGGGTCGGCTCTCAAAAGAAATAGAGGGAATTCGCAACGACATTCTCAACTTTTGCTCACTGATCGAACTTGAGCTCGACTTTGCCGAAGAAGATCTCGAACTGGCAAACCGTGATGATTTCATCAACCGTGCCGGGAGAGTTGTCTGCCGGTTACAGGAATTGATCGAATCGTTCAATGTTGGAAAAGTCTACCGGGACGGAATTAAAGTGGTACTTGCCGGTAAACCGAATGCCGGTAAGTCATCTCTTCTGAACACACTTCTTCAGGAGAACCGTGCTATTGTAACCGACATACCGGGCACAACCCGTGATACTATAGAAGAGAGTCTGAGCATCGACGGTATACTTTTCCGCGTGATCGACACTGCCGGCTTACGGGTAACGGATGATCCCATTGAATCGGAGGGAGTCCAGCGAACAATGCAGCAGATAGGGCGGGCGGACCTGGCTTTGATGATCATCGATTACTCGCAAAGTATGTCGGATGAAGATATTCGCTATATCGATTCAATTCTGGATGAGATAAAAGCGCATAAAGTGGAGCCGCTTGTAGTGTTGAACAAGATAGACATTGCAACGGGGAAGCAGTTTAATAAAACCGGAAAATTACTTCACTACCCTTTCGTTAAATTGTCGGCAAAGACCGGTGAGGGGGTGGATGTACTGAAAAAACAGATGGTAAATCTAGCCACGAACGGCAAACAGTATCAGGAGGGGAGTGTTCTGGTAACTAATGCCCGACACCGTGATGCCCTTGTGCGGGCAAAGCAGAATTTAGAGCTCGCGCTTGCCAGTTTGAAGGGGGGAGCCAGCGGAGAATTTGTCTCGGTCGACCTCAGGGCTTCATTGGATGCCCTCGGGGAAATCACCGGCGTGGTGACAACGGAGGATATCTTGAATAATATATTTTCGAGTTTCTGCATCGGGAAGTGATGTTTCACGTGGAACGTTGGTTGTGAGAGTGGTTGTTGTAATGGTAAAATCGGGCTGGCAAGCGGGTTGTATCCCCCTTTGCAAGGGGGATGTCGAAGATCCGCCCTGGCGGGATAGGGGGTCGGTTGAAGAGTGCAGGACAATTGGATTTTAGGATTAGTGCTGATGACCGCAAGACCCCCCTCTAGTCCCCCCTTGTTAAGGGGGGACGATGTACGCTTTTGGAGTGTTATTGAATGTAACGAGACTACAGATTATTCAGATAAGTTGTCCAAATACACTCGGGTAGGCTTGTGGGGTGCATCCCCCTTCTAAAGGGGGATAATAGGGGGTCGCGTTGATGGATGTAGGGAAGTTGGAATGTAAGAATTATGCTGAATGATCACAAGACCCCACTATGGTCCCCCATGTTAAGGGTGGACGATGTTGGTATCCGCTGTAATAAGATGATGAATTGGTTTTCTATCAAGCAGGGAAATCACATGAGTAGAATTTTCAATCGGCAGACAGAAAATCTGAAACGACAAGAACTACGCAACAATATGCCGAAGGCGGAAGCGATTCTATGGAAGAAACTGCGCAGGCGACAGATGCTGGGGTACAAATTCCGCAGACAGTTCAGCATCAAACAGTATGTTGTTGATTTTTACTGTCCGGATTTAAAACTCGCCATCGAATTAGATGGAGATAGTCATTTTATTGGTGATGCACCGCAGTACGATGCAGAAAGACAGAAGGAAATAGAAGATTTTTGGATTATTTTCATACGGTTTCAAAATAATGAAGTTTATAGGAATTTGAATGGTGTGTTGGTTACGATTGCAGAGAAGATAAAGGAGATGGAAGGACGTCAGGGTTGAGTAGAATGTTGTGGGTGTGTAGTGGGAATTGGTGTTAGCGTTGATTCTACGAGCGACCCCCCTGTGGTCCCCCCTTGGTAAGGGGGGACGGATTTGGGTTTTAATATTTATCGTGTTTTTATTATCTTTTTAAATTATGAAAAACAACTATGACATAATAGTAGTAGGCGGCGGTCATGCGGGAATCGAGGCGGCACTTTCCGCATCGCGCATGGGACTCAGTGTCGGTTTGATGACGATGGATCCTGATGCAATCGGAAGGATGTCCTGTAACCCGGCTATCGGGGGTACGGCAAAAGGGCACCTCGTAAAAGAGATAGATGCGCTTGGCGGTGAGATGGGGAAGATCGCGGATGCGACGGGTATCCAATTCCGGATGCTGAACAAGAGGAAGGGTCCTGCCGTCTGGTCGCTCCGATGTCAGAACGACCGCGCATGGTACTCGCGTGAAGCGTCGCGCCGTATGAAAGAAGTGCCCGGTGTTGATATCATACAGGAGATGCTGTACGACATCATCGTCGATGGTCCGAACGGAAAAGCCGCACAACTCAAGGGCGTTATAACCAAATCCGGAAAGAGAATACCGTGTAAAGCGGCTATCCTCTGCGCCGGTACGTTTTTAAACGGCATCCTCCACACCGGTTTAACGAAACGGGGGGGTGGTCGTTATAATGAAAAACCTGTCGCCGGATTAACGCAATCGTTACTAAAACTCGGCTTCGAAAGCGGCCGGCTCAAGACCGGCACGCCTCCGCGGATCCATCTTGACAGCATCGATCTGTCAGCCGTCGAAGTGCAACCGGGCGACGATCCGCCGATACCGTTCAGTCACGAAACCGAAAAGATAACCAACGAACAGATACCGATG
>PWJF01000370.1 GCA_003560935.1 Ignavibacteriales bacterium | reverse complement strand
GCGTAATGCCGTCCGGGCCCGGGAAAGACGCGATTTAACCGTACCCATTTCACATTCAAGTATTTCTGCAATTTCTTCGTATGTATAATCCTCGATATCCTTCAGAACAATAATCTCCCGGTGTCGTACCGGAAGTTGTTGTAATGCTGCATGCACTGCATCTTTAAATTCATTATGGTTTTGTTCAGTCGTTAATTCGGTAACATTCTTCGGTTCATCGTTATACGGTGAATTGTTCAGTGAAACGAACCGTTTCCACCTGCGCTTCCTGAGTTCGTCTCTGCACTTATTAACTGTTATCCGGTATATCCATGTATAAAATTTTGAATCAAAACGGAATTTGTCAATCGCTTTGTACACTTTAATGAACACATCCTGGGCGATATCGTCCACGAGATCGTCGCGGTTCAGTGTGTACAGGATAATAGAGCGCACTTTATACTGATTCCGTTCGACCAGCAATCGGAATGCGTCCTTATTTCCCTCCTGAAATTGACGTACCAAATCCTCATCAGATAACTCTGAAACCGGATCTACAAGCCGGGCAGATGCAGCGTACATGTACTCTTTCGGCTGTTCAGATTCTCTTATATGTTTATTGTGATCCGTTAGACGCATAATCTTAAATTATGTTCCCTGTTAGAGGGCACAACTGAAGATAAACGGGAAACTCAATCCGAAAAAGATAAAGAAAACGATCAGCAGAATAGTTAGACCGGATAATACGGTACCAATCAAGCCAAGCCAAAAACCGAGCTTTGCAAGCATTTCACCCGCAACGGGTGATCTTCCGCGACGGATTTCGTCTTCCTCATGCTTCGCCAGTATCATTGCAGGAATGCCTGCAAGAAAACCGAGCATGAAAATCGACAGAATACCGAGGATGAGAGAAATGATTGCTTTTGCACCGGCGCTTTGCGAGGGCGGTACGGCTGCTACGGCGGCATCCGCTACCAGAGGATTTCCGCATTTATTGCAAAACCGGCTGTCGGATGTGTTAGTATGTCCGCAACGGGGGCAAGAGATGGATTGTTCAGTCATATGTCATAAATGTGTTTTTAAACAATATATATAAAATATACGACAATAATAAAATTAAGTTACACTATAATAAGAAGAAGATAAGAACTCCGAGCATGAAACCTCCGAATATCTTGAGTCCTACCGGCATACCATCTTCGGGGGGTGGTGTTTGTTTTGTATCGATTATAATTACTCCGTGTCTTCCATCCACCCCATATTGAAGGGCAGCCGGGCCGCGTATAACCTCCAACTTTTCTATTTGACCTACCGATATGATATGCTGCAATCCAATAGGACTTGTACCGTAATTAATTCCATCAATAACTATCAGTGGATTGCTATCACCATAATAACGACGGATGAGAGAAGTAGCCCGAATTAGAGATATATATACATCCGGTCCATCTTCACTTACGGTAGCCCGTGGAACAAAATTTCTTATCAGTTCACTGAATGTGGCCACACCCGATGCTTTTATTTGTGATTCGGTTATCAAGTTACTTTCGGCAGCACGACGGCGAATATGCCTGCTGTCAGCCTCACTGATTACTTCAACTTCCTCTAGGCGAACATGATGCGGTATCAATTCCACATTGGCGCTCAATTCCACTCCGCTATAGAATTGCCGAGTAAATTTATAAACTACATAACCGATATGGATGAATTCTAAAGTTTGTCTCCCTTCGGATATGTCTTTTAAATAAAATTCTCCCGCCTCGTTTGTTGTAGTACCCCTCCTCGTTCCCGCAAGAATAATATTAACATTTTTAAGAGCTTCTCCGGACTCCGCATCTGTTACTATTCCTTTTATCGAGCCGCCTTTGTCAAGCTGCGCTTCGACTTTCGCCGATGGAATAAAAAGAAACAGTAGGATCAAAACAAAAAAGTCCCATTTAAAACGGGACTTCATACTTTCTTGCCTATGAAATGAATACAATAGCACCTTGCCGCCTCCACACGGCTGATTGAGTCATTATTTCAGACAGCGCCTTCTAATGAAATATAAGTAGTCTCAAACAATAATTCCACTCTACGCGGCAACAGTTTCGGCCTTTTTGATTTTCGCCTCAAATTCCTCGCGAAATCGCTTTAAGGCGCTTTGTAGAGGCCATGCAGCTGCATCACCGAGTGCACATATGGAAAACATCGAGATCCTTCATTTTTCCTTCACCACGGTTGATCCGCTTTATAATTTTCTCCACCCATCCCGTTCCTTCACGGCAGGGTGTGTATTGGCAGAAGGATTCATGATGATAGAACCGGGCTATTCGTTCCAACACAACCGGAATATCCGTATCCTCGTCCATGACAATAACACCGCCGGTTCCTATGGATGAGCCGGCTTCTTTCAATGAATCTGCATCCATTCTTACACCTTCTAACGACGTACACACGCCCATCGCGATGACCTATTTCGGATCGGTCATCCGATCATAAATCTTACGGACGACGTGCACCATTTTATACGTCGTTGTACCAACACCGAGCATTAAGAAAATTGGAAAGTAACTTTCAATCATTGAACATCATTCAGAGTCGCGGGGATGTAACTGCCTATTATTACTAAAGATAAAAAGATACATAAAATTACCCAAAAATAGGTGAAAGTCAATCCGGATGTAGTATACTTTCCACACGAGGGGGTATATTTGTTTTCACACGATTTAAGTATGCCTTTACCTTAAGTACTGTTGCCACATATCGTCTTTTAATTCCCCTCTCTTTGTTGAATGAGCCAGAGTGTATTCACCATATCCGGATCGGTCGATGAAAACAAATTCTACTCCATTTTCAATCTGGTAGTATCGCCATATTTCATACGGTTTTGTTGTCCCGCCACTCGGATATCGTTCTATTTCATCCGGCTTCCCGTAAATTATATAAACACGGCCTCTATCGGTGTGCCAACCTTCTCGCCCCATTGCTCTATAATTTTTATTTGATTGAACGACTCTCTCCAGATATTCACTGCGACGAATAGGTGCTAAACCTATGCGCCCGCGTTCGATTTCTTCCCAAAAAGAGATAAGAAAACTTCGCCTTGCATCGTCGTCGATTAACTGATCAAACAACCATATATCCTCACGCGAAGCAATATAGCGGCAGTATCGGAATTCCTGAATAACCTCATCTGAAGATAATAATGCAATTTCATTGTCAAATACCGGACGTTTCGTTTCTTCAGTAAAGTTCATGTGCGGGTTATACACAAAAAATGATTTTTCGCGCGAACTCAATAGCATATCTGACTCCGAATAAATCGAAAACCGGTATCGATATTTCCCCGAAGGATATGAAGTAATTGGAAGAGTATTTACTTCAACGGCATGGCGGAATACGAATTCTTTTCTTTTTTTTGTTTCGATAAGAATATTCCCGGAGAAATCGGTAATTGCCGTATGGATATAATATGATTCTTCGGTATTTAGATTATACAGCTCTGAGTAAACAAAAAGAACAGGATGGAATAATGCACCGAAGAGCAGGGAAGAATTCGGGTAAACCTCGAGCGAATTTTTATAAAATGGATCGTCGGAATTTGTCGACATGATGATATTGGTACATATCTCTATATCACTTACGGAAGGAATCGGTGGGTATGGTTTTATCTCAATTTCATGTGTAGCTATGTCGGTTCTCTCGCTGTCGATCGAATCCGACGCGGTAATCGTAAGTCTGTAATTACCGTGAGGCAGTCGGAATCCCATTTGACTGATTACGTTTCCATGCTCTATGAGTTCCTCGAGTGAGTTTATATGAACCGGAATCGACGATTCTACGTGTTCAACATTTTTTTCACTTATAGTTTCAGTCACCTCAACCGTAATCAAAATAGAACCGTAATATCTACCATCGTATTGTTTGAGTGTT
>PWJF01000315.1 GCA_003560935.1 Ignavibacteriales bacterium | reverse complement strand
GATATTTTTCCATTGTTTATCATACATCACCTCGTAATGCGGGTGTGAGTATTTTCTTTAGTTCTGAACGCGCTCTGAACAGCCGCGATTTAACTGCCTGTACACTAATCTCAAGCACGGTTGCTATCTCCTCGTAGCGGAGCCCCTCAAATTCCCGCAACACTAAAACCGTTTTAGAGTCGCTCGATAATTTTGAAAGCCCCCACGCGACCAGTTCCTTCACTTCTGCCCGGTTGATATCCTCGGGAATCTTAGGACTTGAATAACTTGTACCCCGCAATCTTCCAAGCAGCCAATCATCAAGCCCGTCAAACGACAGAATTCGTGCAAGCTTCTTCTTTCGCAGATAATCTATCGAATGATTGACTGCAATTCTATATAACCATGTTTGCAGCGACGAATCAAATTTGAAACGCGGAAGCGATTTGTACGCTTTGATGAACACTTCCTGCGTCAGGTCCTCTACCTCTGCTTTCGATTCGATCATTGCGAAAATTACTCGTGCGACTACATCTTTGTACCGGTCTACAATATGCCGGTAGGCGCCGGTATCACCTTCAATACATTTTTGCACGAGCGAGAAATCGTCCATTAAATTACTCCCGTTTCTCGCTTAATCAATGTATTTGACGAGTAAAAAACACAAAGGTTTCTGGATTTCATAATTTTTATTTCAGAAAGGAATGAAATGCCCCCGAAACATGGATTATTCGGGGAAAACGGAGGGAACGGTCCGATTTCAACCAATCTCCGTTCTAAATATTATTTTTCCACTTCTGCGATAATAGCTCCTCCGATGACATCATTTCCCTCGTAGAATACGATACTCTGTCCCGGAGTGATTGCGCGTCGGGGATTATCAAATACAACCTTTACCTGTCCGTTTCCATGGTCATATGCGATTGCCGATCCCCCCTCATCCCTGTACCGGATTTTTGCCGTCACCTTTCTGCCGCTGCCCCAGTCGGCATACTTGAGCATATTTACATCTCGGGCGATTAATGTTGAATGCAAGAGATCGGTATTTTTTCCCACTTCGATTATATTACTCTTGTAATCGATGGCGGTAACATACACCGGTTCGGGAGTTGATAACCCTAATCCCTTTCGCTGACCGATCGTATAGAATGGAAAGCCCTTATGAGTTCCGATCACTTCATCGTCCATTACTATATTGCCTCCGCTAACTCGCTGCTCGAGACCTTCAACATTGTTCTTTAGAAAACGATTATAATCATTATCCGGAATAAAACAAATTTCATACGACTCGCTCTTCGATGCCGTTCGCAAACCGAATTTTGCCGCAAGTTCCCGCACTTCGGGTTTTGTCAGATGTCCGAGAGGAAATATTGTTCTGCTGAGTGATTCCTGTGTCAATGTCCACATTGCATAGGACTGGTCCTTATGTACATCTTTTCCCCGTGAGACAACATATCGGCCTGTATGCTTATCCTTTCGCACCTGTGCGAAATGTCCGGTTGCAATATACTCTGCACCCACGAGGTCCGCCTTCTTCAACATCTCTTCCCACTTAATTGTACGGTTGCATATGACGCACGGATTGGGCGTCCTGCCGTTCATATACTCGTCGATAAAGTATTGTATCACATTCTTATCGAACGGCTCGGTGAAGTCAACGACGTAATGCGGGATGCCGAGTTTGTCGCACACCAACCGCGCATCGTTAATACCGTCGAGCGAGCAGCAACTCGACTCGTTGCCGATATTACCGCCGACATCCTCGTACCGGTACGTTTTGATGGTAACGCCGATTACATTATATCCCTGCCCAACAATCACCGCCGCAGCGACGGAGCTGTCGACGCCTCCGCTCATCCCGACAAGGACGGTTGTATTTTTGTTATTATTGTTGTTCATATCAGGTTACTTAAACAAACTTATAATATAAGAAATTCCGTGAAAAAATGGTATTATTTGAGATTATGGGGACGACGGCGAGTGACGGGGCGGGGGGCGAGGGAATGTGTGGAGGGTTAGCCGTACCTGATTAGAATCTTTGTGTCTTCTAAATAAACCTCCCACTCAATTTTATTATAGATTTCACCACCGCGCATCTATTTGCATCATCACAACCCCCAGTGCAGGTCCATCGACTTCCTGAAATCCGCTGCCGATGGAAGCACCGTCACTTCTGAATAATTCACTATATTTCATCGATATAGTAGCATTATTGAAAATCGTATATTGAACCCCGAATGAGAATGATGCGCCCCGGCCGTTCAACAAAATTGTCCGTACTCTACCCGGCATATCGTATTCGGAGGTGTACAATCGTGAATCGAATGAATCGGATCCGAAAAGAATATAGCGAGCATTGATCAGCACATTACTCCGGACGTTCCACCGGATATCCGCGGCTACATACGATCCGCTTTCGCTTTTCATAGCTGACGGATACGATACGGATACATATTCGTATTGCATTCGGATCCGGAGCGACAGGGATGTATCGGTAATAAAATTTACGCGGTAGTTATTCTGATAACGGTCGATTAAAATCCGTTCATCTAATCCGCCTATCGTTTCAACGAAGGGAAAAGCACGAGCTCTCCGGCGTACTCTTGTATCGAGCATTGAAGCCGGACCAACCGGATATTCTATGCGCCCGGCTATATCACTACCGTTTACGGGTAATCCCGGAGACCGCATATTATTAGAAAATGAATACACATCAAAATATCCTTCGATTAAATTCCGGGGTGCAGGACGAAACCTCATACCTAAATAAATACCCTGCTCATCATCGGGGACTCCTCTTCTCTCCGCGAAGGGGAAACCATACATGCTTGTATAATCTGAAGGATATGACCGATACACAAGCGCCGCATCCAATCCCTGTGCAACCGGAAGCATAAAACCCGTTATCACACTTATTGATTTTACGGGTAACCTCGCTGCGGCTTCTCCGAAGAAATGAATATCTCCGTAACGTACAGACCAATCAATACCCCCATGATTGTTTTTCCTGCCTGAAAAGCGTGAAGGGATATCGGGTATAAATTCACGGTTGTATTGTAATGAATACCAGGTTAATCCCACAGAAATATTTCGGAAGAATGATTGACGAATATGTGTACCAAACAGTCTTTCGGTAAGTGCATTTTTCTTTTCGCGATCGGTATCGGTACGGTATACAGGGTATGTAAGCAGTGTTCGGACAGACCCATCTTCGTATACAGTTGCAGCGCGTGGAGTGTTTCCGTAAAATACTATAGCATTAAGATTGAGGTAACGCACTGAGATTGTCCCTCCTCTGAAGCGATAATGTTCCGAACGCGACGCTGCCGGACGTACACCCGAAGATCGCCGGACCGCGCTCCGTGCAGGATTTCCACTTTTCGCAATACCGAAACCCGACCACAACAGCAATCCCTGTCCGATATGCACACGATAATCGCCGACCGTTATATCGATCCTGTCATCCATCAATCCTATGGAGAAATATCCCGAACTGCGTTCGGTGATCGATCGTTCACCCGCGGACTTGGCGATAATCATCCCGCCATACATGGACGGCGTAAAACCCACTGACACCCGCTGATATGTTGCAATCGGGGAACCGAGATAACGTCCTTCATGGTAGCCGCGTCGTTCGTGAAGTTCCGACGACAGGTGCGAACGGAGTGTTACGCTCGGGGTATACCGACGTATAACTACCTCTTCACTGACGTAAATAAAATTCTGTAATAAATGAATCCGTTCCCGATCAATACCGGGAACGGTATATACATCGCGAGTAGTATAGAATCTACCCCGGCGTTCTCTGGTTGCAATTATTGATTCTATCTCTCGCTCGTTTAAAAAAGGGAGCGACTCCAATTCCGAAGGTGCGGCTGAATTGATATCGAGCGGTACTTCCCGCAACGATTCGAG
>PWJF01000032.1 GCA_003560935.1 Ignavibacteriales bacterium | reverse complement strand
GTCCGTCGCGCCGATCTCATCCGTTGTAAGTACATAATTGCCGTCCTCTGTAGTCCAGGCATTGTGCGTTCCCGCGCCGGGATATGTAATTTGCACAATGAGCTGAGGATTCGACTTGTCTTGTGAATCAATGATGCTCAGTCCGTCACCATAAATTCCCGCCGCATAGATGGTGTCGTTTCGGATATGAGTGTCGTGTACGTAATGTAGCGTCCACTCACCCACTTTTACAGGATTCTCGGGGTCGTTAACTGAAATAATTGCTATGCCACCGTTCTCAGACGCATTTCCGCCATTCAGGTAGAGATAGGGACCCGCCTGTGAGATAGTATGGGCGCGGTCAAAATCCTCATACGTCCAATTTTTTATGAACCGAACAGAGTCAGGCAGCGGCGATAGATCAACAATCTGTAAACCCCATCCACCCTCGGAGACAATGAAAGCATAATGAGAATATGTCTTCATTTCTCGATAAATGGATCTTGGCCCCGGAATAAATGCTACCTCCTCTAAGTCATCAGGATCAGTGATATCGATAACAGATGTTCCCTCGATAACACCAAGCAACGCATACTCTCTTCCGTCCTCTGCAGCATATCCCCAGCAACTGGAATAAGAATACGTCACAAAAGAAGGCCTGCCAAGTTCAATAGTACCATGCTTCTTGTCCAGATGACCGAGAAGTGTAACGGAATCATCGTGTTGCCCCGCCAAACTATATAGAAAGAGAACCTGGACTATTACACCGATTGCAACAAAATGAACGTTATTTATTCCTATATTCGATGTTTTATTCATCATAGCCCCATCATTGTTTCATGGTCTATGTATGTGAGCATCACAAACAATTCCTGTAGTTGCGCCAGAACGTTTATTGCATCAATACAAGTTTTTTTGTTTCGGTAAAGTTGCCGCCACTCAACCGGTAAAAGTACACCCCGCTCGCAAACCCAGTCGCATCCCAGGTTACCTCATAGCTGCCGGCAATTCGTTCTTCATTCACGAGCGTCGCTACTTCCTCTCCAAGTACGTTGTAAATCTTCAGCGTTACAAAACCGGAAGCCGGCAAATGGAAACCTATAACGGTTGACGGATTAAACGGATTGGGATAATTTTGACGCAAAGCAAAGTGTAATGGAACCTCCGGATGGTCACTACCATCAACAAAAACGACATCTTCACCGGCAATGACTGCTTCAATATACATATCCGGACTTCTCTCATCACCGAATATTGTTGGGAAATAAATAGTTTCCCAGTTACCATCGTTAGTCAGCAGCCAGTTGGAAAAGATCGACCCTTCTTTTTGATCGAGCGTTGCAGCAATTCCGGCTAACCATTCTCCTTCCTCCATATTGTATTCACCAAAATAAACGGATACAAAGAAGGTCGACGGTACGGAAACAGGCGGATCGATGGTATATATTGTCGGTTCAACGAGTGCGGGATCAAATGCTTCCCGATCATTATTAACCGCATTAATTTCAGAGAGCGGATATACCGTACTATGGATCGGATCTATGGAGGTGTTGGGTCCATGCGAGTGAGTACCGTCCAAAATTTCAAGAAGATACGTTTCATCGCTCACCTCATCATTTTTCAGCGCCCACCATATTCTCACCTCTCTTAAATACGAATTCCCAAATCCATAGGGAATATCGAACGCAACAGCCATTGCGCGATCGAGGCGGTGGTTATATCCATGAATTAATCCTAAAAACTTATCCGGAGTATCATCTTCGAACTGACGAATCCAATTCCAGGAAGTGAGTGTATCTTCATCGGGAACAAAGTGACGAAGAACGATTTCATCCTCAAACTCCTGAATTTCTTCAAGACGTCCTCTGATATTAAAATTATAA
Organism: Ignavibacteriales bacterium; assembly: GCA_003560935.1. Taxonomy (GTDB): domain Bacteria; phylum Bacteroidota; class Ignavibacteria; order T3Sed10-11; family T3Sed10-11; genus T3Sed10-11. The sequence continues at coordinate 2,033 of PWJF01000032.1, read as the reverse complement.
CCAAAATTGAAGTCGCTTAACTGATACCACTGATTGTCCCAGAATATCCATCCTCCCTTATCCTGGACCATGGGCCCAGCGTCATGCCCGGCAGGATGTCCACCAGTTGCGTTAATATTGTACCCTATCCAATATTCGTTGTCTTCCTGTAATACTACCGGATCCGTAAGCTTATGTATAGTCCAGGAATCAAGCACTACTTCACTTGAGATATTTTTTTCATACACCGGATTACCCGGTCCGGACAGTGAGCCTCCTTCCCAAATGAGTATCGTTACGTCATTTCCTCCCCCTTCTTGAACATAAATTCTCACATCTGTAAGCAACTTCCCGTAGTGATCCGATAAGTCATCCTGTGTAAATCTGGCGGCAACGGAAAAATTCATCGCTCCACCATCCTCACGACCGATACCACTACCGCTGTACCCACCGTCATGATATATCAGGGTCTCGTGTGAAAGCAGTCCCCTTGTCCCTGTTGGAAGATGAACATCGCCTTTAATTTGAGTATCACTCATATCCGCGGAATTGTTCTGCCCGTAGGCAATAGTAATTCCCGGTGAATACATACCATTTCCGATATGATCTCCATTATGTACATTACTTCCAACCGAAAAAGGCGATTCAGCACTCGTCTGGGAATATGAGCCGTTTAATACAAACAAAGAAAGTAAAAATACCGGAAGATTATAAACGTTTACCATGATCTCCTCCCTTTTAATTGTTTTTGAAAACATCAGAAAGACTTTTATATTTTTGATTAATGTGATCTTAAAAACATAGGAAACCCTTCCCTCGTAAATAAAAACGTTGCAGCCACCGAACCCTTTTGCTCCAGTAGTTCAGTATCCCCAGGCGTCTCAAGCCTTTTCGACGCCTCAGAAAGCACCCAGTGCACGCTGCAAAGACACTTTGGGGAAAGCGGTTCAGGACATGGGGAATAATCTTTCCCAAACGTGTTGTAGTCATTCTTATTCTCAACGAATTCACGAAGCCGTGTCATCGAGATTTCATCAAGCGCGTACAATTCAGTCTGCTCGAAATTATCCTCACCGTTCGTTATATCGCAATACGTCCTCTCAAGCTGCCCTCTCCTGCAATCGGTACAAAGAACGATGAGAGTATGCCAATACTCACCCGGAGGATGCACTTCCTGTTCGACTGCAAAAAACGGAGTGATGTTGTGCGATCCGCAGTGCAGACATATCTTTTTTCTTAGGTTTTCGTATAATTTTTTACCTGTGTGCAGTTCATTTGAATTCAATGATAATTGTCCCGATTAGAGTATGTTTGTTTTTAAATAAGCGATAAAGTATTTCTGTACCGTTAAATAGCATTGGATACTTTTTCAACAAAATTTTCCTTATCGAATAAACACTAGCTTTTTGGTTTCAACAAAGTTGCCTGCTACCAAGCGATAAAAATATATCCCGCTCGCCACGCCGCTCGCATCCCACGTAACCTCATAGCTTCCCGGATTCATCTCCTCATTCACCAGCGTTGTGACTTCCTGGCCGAGCAGATTGTACACCTTCAACGTCACGTGACTGATTTCAGATATCTGATATCTGATCACCGTTGTTGGATTGAACGGGTTCGGATAATTCTGGTAGAGTTTGAAAACTCCGGGCAGCAGATCGCCGTCGCTTACGCTCGTGAGCACAGGTATGAATTCCAACACATCGTCACTCGTGAACGGCTTCAAAATACGAAGGAGAAACAGATCACCGGCAACAGGAGATGTCGCACCCTCTGCTCCCGAGAAAAAGATGCGCCAGGTAAGATAGGGTTGACCCTCGGAATCTTTTTCAAGTATAAATATTTCGTCCAGGCGACCGATTACGCTGTTATTCTCCCAATCCAGGTAAATCACTTCAACTTGACGGTTCTCCGTGACGTTCCATACGGTGAATGTCATTGGAACCGGCTCAGCTCCGAGGAAGGTACTCGAAGTATCCACTATCGTGTCGAATATCCTTATCTCGTAATCTACAGGATACGGTATACCTTTGATTGTTTCATTTCCAATGAGT
>PWJF01000440.1 GCA_003560935.1 Ignavibacteriales bacterium | reverse complement strand
TTGGATGTGAATCTGTTGCCATAAAGTGCCACTGTCCCCAATGTACCATAAAGATTGCACCGAGCATCACCGGTATTATGGCGAGCGCTCCGAGCCGGGTAATCCAATCTTTTGTGAATCCGCCGACAAAAATGAGTATACCGCCGCCAGTCTCGGCAAGAGCAACCAGTAATGCGATGAAGACCGGTAACCCCATCATTTCGGCAAAGCCGCCGAGTCCGGTGAGTTTACTCCAACCGTGAAAAAGAAATACACTTAGTAAAGTAATTCGCAATAACCAGTGTGCGTGAGGTGCAAGACCGTCTAATGCTTTCATGTTTTCCTCCGATATGTTGTTTTAGATTTATGAATTAGTTAATTGTTAATAGTTATTGGTTTATCGTCTCGTAGCACGATTAACCATTAACAATTAACGAATAACCATTCTCATAGCATATACGCTATATCCGAACCTCTGGTCGGATACGCATAGATCATTCTTTTTAAATCCTTTGTTGAAATACCGAAGCGTATAGCCATCGCAAGCAGGTTAATTACTTCCTCGTAATGATCGCCGAGCAGGTGTGCACCGAGGATGGTGTCGTCATCTTCATTGATAATTACTTTAAACGCCGAATGTTTCTCACCGATTCGTTTCGACGAGTACCAACCCGGTGTTTCCTGATAATTCACCTTGTACTGTACGTTGAGATTCTGTGCTTCTTCTTCCCGCATACCGACCGACGCGAGCGGAGGCAGCGTAAACACAACCGATGAAGTAGCCGAATATTCGGGTGTCTGTGAGTTACCGTTGAGAATGTTATGTGCAGCGATACGCGATTCCATTCCGGCAACTGGAGTCAGGGGTAATCCCGGACTTCCGGATGCATCGCCGGCAGAGTATACATTTTCATTACTGACACTCTGTAAATAATCGTTAACGGTTATACCTTTTTTATCGAACTGTATGTTTCCCGTTTCGAGATTCATATCATCAATATCGGGTATCCTGCCTGCGCCGTGTATAACCATACCGGCTTTAAAAGTTTTTTGTTCACCGTTTGAATTGCCACGGACAATGAGATTGTTCTCGGTTTTTTGTATTTGTTTTACGTCCGTATTGAGCTGAATATCGACTCCGGTTTCTTTTGTCCTGTCCATAAGCAAGCCGACTAAATCTTTGTCGAATCGCTCAAGAGGACGGTCGCCCCGGTGAAGGATCGTAACCGCACTTCCCGCTCTGGCTGCGATGTGGGCAAATTCAAAGGATATGTATCCTCCCCCGACAAAAACAATATTTTCAGGGAGTTCATTAAGTGCGAGAAATTCATCGCTATAGGTTAGATGTTCCTCACCCTCTATATTGAGAGGTGCGGGTTTTGCACCGTTTGCCAGAAGTATTTTCTTCGCTTCGAAATTCTCTCCGTTCACCTGGATCGTGTTCTCGTTAATAAATTTCGCTCTCCCGTTTACCGGTTCGATCCCTGCGTTTTTCATACTTTTAATTCTGCTGTCCGGAACGGGCTCGGTAAATGTATTTTTAAATGCCATTAATTCAGACCAGTTTATTTTTGAACCGTCTGAAATTCCTTTCTCACTCATTCGTTCAATTCTGTCGATTATTTCAGCGGCACCGACCAAAACTTTTTTCGGGTCACATCCCCGTTGAGCACACGTACCGCCGAACGGTAACGAATCAATCACAGCGACGCTCCATCCCTCTTTTTTAATGCGAAATGCGGCACCGAGTGCACCGCTTCCTGAGCCAATTACAACAAGATCGTATTGTTGAGATGCCAAATAGTCCTCCTTTTTTTGTGTAAGTATACGATGGAAGAATATCAATATCTGTCACCTGTGTGACGAATTTAATAAACGGATAAAAATACATTTAAGTTGCAATTTGCCGGATAATTGTTTATTTAACTTCATTCCTAACTTTCAATACCAGAAAGGAGAAGCAATGCAGGTAGGATTAATCGGTCTCGGTAAAATGGGCGCATTTATGGCAGAACGTCTGTTGCAAGATAATCACCGGGTAGTGGCATTCGATCTTAATCAGAGCGCTGTGAAGACGATCGAGGAGAAGGGAGCTTCCGGTGTATCGTCGATTGAAGAACTCATTGAGTCGTTAGCGACTCCGCGAATCGTTTGGCTGATGGTCCCCATTGGAGATCCTGTCCAGAAAACAATCGATATGCTCAAATCGCATTTATCGAAAGATGATATAATCGTCGACGGGGGTAATTCTTATTATAAAGATTCCGGTCGCAGAGCCGGGGAATTAAAAACATATGACATTCACTTCCTCGATGTCGGTACCAGCGGCGGTGTGTGGGGACTCAAAGAGGGATATTGTCTGATGGTTGGCGGAGATAAGGAGATATTCAACCATTGTGAACCGCTATTCAAGTCGCTTGCTCCCCCGAATGGATACCGGTACATCGGTCCGAACGGCGCCGGCCATTTTTTGAAAATGATCCACAATGGTATCGAATACGGATTGATGCAGGCCTATGCCGAGGGCTTTGGTATAATGAAGGAGTCCGATTATGAAATTGATCTGCCGGCTGTAGCGGACTTATGGGGACACGGAAGTGTCGTGAGATCATGGCTGCTCGAACTGCTTGCAAATGCATTACAAGAAGATCCTAAACTTGAGAATCTTGAAGATTATGTAGAGGATTCAGGGATGGGGCGATGGACCGTTGCCGAAGCGATCGAAAAAAACGTTCCGGCGCCAATCCTGACTCACTCTCTTATTGCACGCATCCGATCGCGGCAGCCGGAGTCGTTCAGCGCAAAAATAATTGCTGCACTACGAAATCAATTTGGTGGACATTCGGTGAGGAAAAAATGACCAATGTAAATGATGAACGAAAACCCGAACAATGTAATCTGATCATCTTCGGAGCGACGGGTGATCTTACCAAAAGAAAACTTATACCCGCACTTTTTGAAATGTACTCGGAACAGATGCTGCCGGAGAAATTTAATATTTTGGGAGTTACCCGCGGCGATATGAGCGATAAGGATTTTCGACGTCGAATGAAAGAGGCGAACGAGGAATTCGGTAAGAGGAAATCCAACAGCGACTCCTGGGAGGAATTTGAGAACCATCTGCATTGTTGTCCGATAGATTATGATGAACGCAATTCCTTCGAAAACCTGAAGAAGACAATTGAATCGGCAGAGAGCAAGTATGAATTACCTCATAATCGATTATTTTATCTCTCCGTGCCGCCGTCGGCATATCTACCGATCGTAAAACAACTGGGAGCGGTCAACCTAAATATTCCTCCGGAGGAAAATACCTGGGTGAGAATTATCATCGAAAAGCCGATCGGATACGATCTGGAGTCGGCAAAGGAATTGAATGATGAAATCGGCGAGTATTTCACCGAGGATCAGGTATTCCGGATCGATCACTTTCTCGGTAAAGAGACGGTACAAAATCTTCTCGCATTCAGATTCGCGAACGGAATATTCGAACCGATCTGGAACCGGAATTATATCGACCACGTACAGATAACAGCGGCCGAAACGGTAGGGGTCGAAGGGAGAGGAGGCTACTACGAAAATTCCGGTGCGCTTCGTGATATGATACAGAACCATCTTCTTCAGGTATTCGCCCATATAGCGATGGAGGCACCGGCACGATTCGATGCGGATACGTTTCGCGATGAAAAAGTAAAAGTGTTTGATTCGGTAAAACCGATATCGACCGACGAGGTTGATAACATAGCAGTTCGGGCACAATATAGTCGTGGAACATTAAACGGGAAAGAGGTACCCGGGTATAAAGAGGAAGACGGTGTCGATAAAAATTCCCTTACCGAGTCTTACGCTGCGCTAAAGCTATACGTCGACAACTGGCGATGGGCGGG
>PWJF01000506.1 GCA_003560935.1 Ignavibacteriales bacterium | reverse complement strand
TGAAACTGGTCGAAGTCATCCGCGGCCTTGCGACGTCCGACGAGACATATCAAAAAACAAAAGAAATCGCCGAATCGTTACAAAAAGTACCGGTAGAGGTGAACGATTATCCCGGGTTCGTTTCTAACCGGGTGCTTCTTCCGATGTTGAATGAGGCGATGTACTGTGTGATGGAGGATGTCGCTCAACCGGAATCAATCGATACGGTGATGAAGTTAGGAATGAATCACCCGATGGGACCGTTGACGCTAGCGGACTTTATCGGGCTCGATGTTTGCTTATCGATCATGGAAGTATTGCACGACGGGTTGGGCGATGATAAGTACCGTCCGTGTCCTTTATTAAAGAAAATGGTGGCAGCGGGACATCTCGGGCGGAAGACCGGCCGGGGTTTCTACGATTACACAAAACAGTAAAGCAGGAGATTACCGATGAATTTTTCATTCAGTGAAGAACAACAAATGATCCGCGATATGGCACGGAAGTTTGCCGACGAGGAACTTCGCAAAAGTGCAGCCGAGCGCGACGAGAAGGAGGAGTTCCCGAAAGCAGAAGTGAAGAAATTAGCCGAGCTTGGATTTATGGGAATGATGGTGCCTGAGAAGTATAACGGTGCGGAGCTTGATACGGTCAGCTATGTGCTTGCGATGGAGGAGATATCGCGCGTTGATGCGTCTGTCGGGGTAATAATGTCGGTGAATAACTCGCTCGTTACCTGGGGGATTACCGAATACGGAACCGAGGAACAGAAAGAGAAATATCTGAAACCGCTTGCTTCGGGTGAAATGCTCGGGTGCTTTGCATTATCCGAACCCGAAGCGGGGAGCGATGCTACAAATCAAAAAACCGTGGCCGTACGCGACGGTGATCATTATGTTTTAAACGGTACAAAGAACTGGATTACCAACGGCGTTTATGCCGATGTTGCACTGGTTATGGCGACGACGGATAAAACAAAAGGTGCTAAAGGTATCAGCGCTTTCATCGTTGAGAAAGAATTTCCCGGATATTCGATAGGTAAAAAAGAAAAGAAACTCGGTATCCGCAGCTCGGACACGGTATCGATTGCATTTGAAGATTGCAGAGTTCCGGCGGCAAATCTTATCGGTGAAGAAGGATTCGGTTTTAAGTTTGCTATGAAAACACTCGACGGCGGCAGGATCGGTATTGCATCCCAGGCGCTCGGTATCGCACAGGCATCGCTCGATGCATCGATAAAATATTCCAAAGAGCGGAAAGCATTCGGCGTGTATATATCCGAACATCAGGCGATCCAGTTCAAGCTGGCGGATATGGCGACAAACATACAAGCTGCACGACTGCTTACACTCGATGCGGCATTTGCAAAAGATCAGGGAAAGCCTTTTGCACGACAGGCTGCGATGGCTAAATTATATGCCTCGAAAATCGCCGTTGAAACCGCGCTTGAAGCCGTTCAGATCCACGGCGGGTACGGATATATCAGGGAATATAACGTCGAGCGGTACCTGCGCGATTCAAAGATTACCGAAATCTATGAAGGAACGTCGGAGATACAGCGTATCGTTATCGCGCGACATTTATTGAAGGATTGAAGGCAAAACGAACTGTATAATTTAATATCATAGGGGCGTTCGGAAGGGTGCCCCTTTATTTTATTTATTCCGCTAAAACCATTTCTCGAATGATAGAATGAACAAAAAAGAAGTCGCTTCCATCCTTGAAGAGATCGGAGTCCTGCTCGAACTCAAAGGTGAGAATCCGTTTAAAACCCGCGCCTACTTTAATGCCGCCCGAACCATTTCCGGTCTGACCGATGACTTACAAGAACGTGTCGAGAGCGGGGAGATCGGCGCTATCAAGGGTATCGGAAAAGCGCTTGCCGGAAAAATTACCGCTCTTGTCACGGCGGGGAAATTACCGTATTACGAGGAATTGAAGGCGGAATTCCCTCCCGCCATTTTCGAACTGATGAACATCCCCGGTCTCGGTCCGAAGAAAATTAAAAAGCTTTATGATGCACTCGGGATCGGTTCTCTCGTCGAGCTTGAGTATGCATGCAATGAGAACAGGCTGGTCGATCTTGAAGGATTCGGAGCGAAGACACAGGAGAATATTTTAAAAGGAATAGACGCCCGGAAAAAATACAGTGAAAAATTCCACTACCCGGTTGCGGAGGAAGCGGCTTCACATATACACGATCATATTCGCAAGGCGAAAGGGATCGAGCGATCGGAGATAGCGGGAAGTCTTCGCAGGAGGAAAGAAATTATCGGCGATATCGATATTCTTGTAAGTGCCTCTCAAAAAGATACCGCGGGTATAATGAAACGATTTACGTCCGCACCGGTCGTTGAGCGCGTCATAGCCGAGGGTAAAACGAAATCGAGCGTGATTTTAAAATCCGGAATCAATGTCGATGTGCGTGTCGTTGCGGATAAGGAATTTCCCTTTGCACTCCACTATTTTACAGGCAGCAAGGAACACAACGTACAGATGCGCCGGATCGCAAAAGAACACAAACTAAAGCTCAACGAATACGGACTCTTCAGCGAATCGAACGATAAACCGGTTTCGTGCAAGGAGGAGAAAGATATATTCGAAAAATTAGGATTGGTGTATATACCGCCGGAACTTCGTGAAGATAATGGGGAAATCGAAGCGGCGGCAAAAAAGAAATTGCCGGAACTAATAGAGGATAAAGATCTGCGGGGGACGTTCCACTGTCATACGACATACAGCGACGGCGCCAATACATTGAAAGAAATGGCGGACGCTGCACAAAAGATGAAATGGCAGTATCTCGGCATCGCCGACCACAGTCAATCGGCGCAGTATGCGCGCGGTCTGTCAAAAGCCGATGTTAAGAAACAACGAAAAGAGATCGACTTATTGAATAAAGCGTATGGGTCGTTCCGTATATTTCACGGTATAGAATCCGATATCCTCGGCGACGGATCGTTGGACTACGACGATAAAACGTTGAGTGAATTCGATTATGTCGTCGCTTCGGTACACAGCAGGTTCAAAATGTCCGAATTTGAAATGACAAAACGTGTTCTTAAAGCGATAAAGAATAAACATGTAGCAGTCCTCGGTCATCCTACCGGCAGGTTGTTGTTGTCCCGCGCCGGATACCAGATAGATCTCGTCCGGGTGATCGATGCCGCCTCGGATTACGGTAAAGCAATCGAGATAAATTCGCACCCGTACCGTCTCGACCTTGATTGGCGAATGGTAAAATACGCAAAAGAAAAAGGTGTGAAAATTTTTATTAATCCCGATGCGCATAATACCGACGGATTGGCGGACGTCCGCTTCGGCATCGGTATAGCACGAAAAGGATGGCTGGAACCGGGCGATGTTGTAAACACAATGTCACTTCGTGATATTGAAAAATATCTCGGTCTGTGATAACTTTTATTATCCGTTTTCGTATAACAATGTAAAGTATAATACACAACGGAGAAACAACAATGAGAAGCAGTACAAATCTTATCTGGGGTTTATTGTTTATTGCGGCCGGCATACTGTTTTTATTGGATAATTATGATTATGTGAATGCATGGGAAATAGTCGGGACATTCTGGCCGCTTATTCTTGTTGCTATTGGATTAAAGATACTCTGGGATATAAAACGCAACCCCGAAACACACGTTATCGGAGAAGCTTCCAGGCGGGACCGGGATCGGAGTACATCTCAACAATCGGGATATAAATCTACCGCTGCCACCGATGTTCTCAGTGAATCCAACATTATGGGGGATGTGGAGGTTGCCGTGCAATCGGAAAACTTCAAAGGAGGGTCGGTCAATACGGTATTCGGAGATACAAAGCTCGATCTATCGAAAATTATTATTGCAGACGGTGAGCATACCCTCCGCATCAGCGGCGTTTTCGGGGATGTGAAAATCGACACG
>PWJF01000261.1 GCA_003560935.1 Ignavibacteriales bacterium | reverse complement strand
CGCAGGGGTTTTCGACGGAGACGGTCAATGATTTCTTTCCACACGCTGCTTTGATAGTAACCGTTCCTCCGTCGATGAGATGTGCTATGCCGTGTTTGACGGCGTTTTCAACAACCGGCTGCAAAATAAGCGGCGGAATGGTTTTCGTCAGGCAATCTTCATCGACCCGGATATCGATCGTAAGCCGCCGGCCGAATCGGATGCGCTCGATATCGAGATAATTCGAGGCAAGCTCCAGCTCTTCTTTCAGCGTCACGAATTTTTTCTTTCCGGCGTCCAGACTCTTCCTGAAAAATTCCGCAAGCAATTCGGTCATTCGCCGCGCCGATTTCGGATCCGTTGCGGTCAATGCACTGATAGAATTCAAACTGTTAAACAGAAAATGCGGATTGATTTGCGAACGGAGTGCCTTCAGCTCGGCCTCCCGGGCAAGCGCGTTCAATTCTATCAATTTACGCTGCGCCGCCTGCGATTCGTCGAATAAAATTATGAGATAATGACCAGCACCCGAGAGCAAATAGAGCGTGAATCCAAATATAATTTTTAAGTGCGTATCGACAACCGTAAGCGATGCCTCGTTCACGGCGTCGATGAAACGGTCGAGTAATGCAGCCCATTCGATCCCGATTAAAATCCATAACGAGCTGTTCACAAATGCCGCAATACTAAAAATAAAAATGATTTTCGCGATACCGGTTTTTTGAACCGGAAAAAATTTACACAGGTACCAGGCGGATAAGCATATGGATCCGTATATGAGAAAGAGCGGTAATGTGTATAATAATGCATACAACCATTTCGACGTAAACGGGATTGCAAGGAATGATGCAAAAGCCAGAGCAAGTATAGTCCAAACAAAAAGGTACGCAGCGAGTATTTTCTTATTCGTTATGACCGGATGCATTGGTTGATTTATTGTTTCGGTTCAGAGTATACCGGTGATCAATTCGATACTTCAACGCCGCCCATAATAGCGTATCCACGGACGATGAGTGTTTTCGCATTTTCTTCCCGGGAGGGCTTCGTGCCGTCCTCAATGCCGCCGAGAATCGGATACGCCTCGACCGTGATCTTCCAGTTATTCGGCACGCTTATGTCGATTCCTCCCCAGAAAGCGAAAACATTTATAACTGCTGTATCTCCGCCGATCTGTGCTTCGGTCAGGTCGACTTCAACTCCTCCCAGAATTGCCGAAACCTCACCGCCGCGGAATGTTTTGGAATTATTTTTCCGGCTGACGCCCCCTAAGAATGCAAATGAATTCACATACGAATCCGCATCTTCGGTATTTTCCAGCGTCATAGTACCGGTTTTTCTGGAAGATACGGAACTCCATACCAGCGAGATACCGAGCCCGATGAGCACTAATACAATAAAGTCGCCGAACGAAAAACTGAAATGGATATATTCAATGCGGTCGAGCAGCAGCATCGTACCGCCGCCGGTCAGTATGAGACCGAAAAATCTGCCGGGAGTGCTGCGGGATTGAACAAGTTTCATCAGGCCGAAGACAACGAGCGCGGCCGGCCATAACCGCAGTATATTCCCTGCTTCGATTATCCCGAGGCGATCAAGCGAAAACAGTATGCCGAGACCGAGTATGATGAGCCCCATTACCAGTTGGGCCGTTATGAATGATGATCGTGATTGTGTCATTACAATATTCCTCTTCTATGTGCTACACCTGTGGGTGGTTATGTGTCGCAGCATTTATAGATAACTTCTGTAATCTTTTTTTGTATCCATTGCTTTCCATATATGTCCGATTCCCCAGGCGATGATCAGTATCGGCCATGTATCGCTGAAACCGTATCCTCCGATTTGGTGATACGAGCCGTAAAACCATATTCCGAGTAATATCCACCACGAACCCTCGCGGTAATCTTTATTGCTCTGTGCCTGTATGATCTGCACGCTGCCGCCAAGAACCGCAACGAGTGCGAGGATATCGAATACCGAAAAATAAAATATATTTGTCCGGTCGATGAAGATTAATACGCCGACGAGAATCAACAGTAACCCCGCAAAGATCCGGCTGTCGAATCTGCGCCCGGGTTTTTGTCCCATGTTCGACTCCTATCTTTTATGAATGTATTACAAATGTACACAATCACGTATGAGAAAGCAGGAATAATTCGGTGAATAGCGGCTCCCGTACGGTGAACGGGGCGTGAATTTCATGGAGCATAGTCAATAAATGTAGATAAGAATACAGAGAATTACAAGGATTTGATTATTATCGGGAGATTGCTATATTTATATTTTTACACCGCTTTATTTACAGAGTGCAATTGAACCGGAGAAAACTATGGCCAGAAGTACCACACACCAAATATGCATAGGCATAATTGTATTGCTCTTAGTAGCCTTTTTTTATGTCCCGAATAGTCTTTTTGCAGAATCGCCGGTCCCGGGTGAGTATCTTGAAAGGGCACGGGAGGTCCTCGGTGAAGTTCCTCTCATCGACGGCCACAACGACGTCCCCTGGCAATATCGGGCACGGGTCAATTATAACCTTGATAAGCTCGACTTTGCAAGCGATCTATCGACGCTCGATCCACCGATGCATACCGATATTAACCGGTTGCGAAAAGGCCTGGTCGGTGCTCAGTTCTGGTCAGTGTACGTACCTGTCAGCTATGAAGGTGCATTGTCGATTCAGGCGACGAAAGAACAGATCGATCTTGTATACCGGCTGAATGAGCGATATCCGGATACGTTTAAACTCGCATTAACCGCAGATGACATTGAACGGATTTTCGCGGACGGTAAAATTTCATCCCTCATCGGCATGGAAGGCGGCCACTCGATCGAGAATTCGCTGGCGGTGCTGCGCGCGACCTACGAACTCGGCGCGCGATACATGACGATCACGCACTGGCGGTCGCTCGAATGGGCCGATGCCGCCACCGATGCGCCGATTGCCGGCGGGTTGACGCCGTTCGGTGAGGAAGTCGTACGCGAGATGAACCGGCTGGGGATGATGGTTGATCTTTCGCATGTCGCTCCATCCACAATGCACGCAGCATTCGACGTGACCGAAGCGCCGGTCATCTTTTCCCATTCCTCGGCATACGAAGTCTGCCGTCACGTGCGCAACGTGCCGGATGACGTGTTGAAGCGTGTGCGCGAGAACCGCGGCATCGTGATGGTCTGCTTTCTCGGATCGTTTGTTTCGGAAGAGCTTCGCCTTTGGGAGGAAGCGCGGTCCGCTGAACGCCGGCGGTTGATGCGTGAACATCGCGATGACCGGGAGCTTGTTGAACGGGATATGCGTTCGTGGCGCGAGCGCAATCCCCGGCCGGACGCCACGCTCGAACAGGTTGCGGACCATATCGACCACATTCGCGATGTGATCGGGGTGGAGTACATCGGCATCGGGGGCGATTACGACGGCACGACCTCCCTGCCGGTGGGGCTGGGGGATGTTTCGACGTATCCAAAACTGTTCGTGGAGTTGCTGCGGCGGGGTTATTCGGACGAGGATGTTGCCAGGATTGCCGGGTTGAACATGCTCCGCGTGATGCGCGAGGTTGAGAACGTCGCCGCCCGGTTGCAGCGCACGAGGCGGCCGTCGGAAGCAACCATCGAAGAGCTTGATGCCGAGGTGCGATCGGGACCTGATGCCGATAACGAGGGCAATTGAGGCATTTCGGGCGGATATCGGGATGCTGATAGGACGGCTGCGCCGGTTGTGTGGAGAAAGTTTCAAAAAAACTCTTTAAAATTCTGGAACCGGAGTTACAGTACGTTTGGCGGGTGGCGTTCAGGGTGCGGCTGGCGTTCCGGCCGCGGCATTTTCCCTGTAGTGCTATGTGAGTTGCTGTCCGCGTGTGGGACAGCGAGCGGAGGAACTGGAATGCTCGATAAGCGAAACGTGCGGAAGCCGGGCCGGGTACGGTCGGCAGCGGTGGTG
>PWJF01000199.1 GCA_003560935.1 Ignavibacteriales bacterium | reverse complement strand
ACTTCATCACCATGATTTACCTGATCGGCGCCCCCATTGAGAAGCTCCTCGAAGGGGCTATAAAACATAGAGCATGATGCATTAGCTATGACATATTTCCACAGTCAACGTCGAAGAACCAAAAATATTGCCCCTGCTTTGATGTATTCCCGATCCTTACAGCTTGAATCAATCCTGGTATCAGGCAGAGCCTGGTAGTTTTTCTCCTGTTTGAACCAGCCGGACAATACCTGCATATCTGACTGACATTGTCCCCAGGCGTAAAAAGACCCCTGCCTGCTCCCGTGCCAGGTAAAGCCCGGGCTGTTTGAGAGTACTGATCTGACCCTTCGGTACAAAGAATGATAGGCGCTGTTCTGCTTTGACCTTCGCTGGTCGATAAGATGCAGAATATAGTAGTTGGCCAGCAGATGCCGGGCTTGAGTGATTCCGTTTTGCTGCATGGCGGAAAAAATCTTTTTACTTATATCTGGTCTTGAGGCCAGAAAGGACCACAAGACCCCGGCTTCCAGGGATTCTTCCGGAACATGCAGTCCCTGGCCCGCCGCCCTGAACCTGATTTTTCTTCTGCAGCTGTCAAGGAACTCAGAGCAGGCCTGGCTGCTCATCCATTCCCGGGATGTTCCGAATGCTTGAGGGTCAGCATTCATAACACTTCCCTGATGCAATGTGCAGGAACTCTGCCCCAGAATTCCAGTGTCGGCCTGTTTTCCGGATTCAGGGGCAGGTTGAAAGTGTACTCAGTCAGTATATAGGTGTCTTTATCAACTGTTCTGCCGGTCATTTCCAGCCTGCACCCCCGGGAAACGTATTTGCCGCGCCGCCCTTTTGACGAGCATGGGCAAGCTTTTACAGACATGTTGTTCTTTCTGGACAAAATAAACACGGGGTGGGTGCCTTTATCGCTGCGAATGGTGCCTGGAAATACACCGGTTTTTTTCTTGAGCCATAGATCCGGCGTCCCAAAAAAGAGCATATTCCTGTTCCAGAGGTATCCGGGCAAACGGCTGGTGAATACTGCACCCTCAAGGACGCTCATGTCTGGGGTGGTGGCTTTGAAAGCCTGGGGGTTCCAGATTATGCGGGCAAACTTCATCAGGAATGGAAAAGTTCGGGTTGCTACATAATTTATGTATAAATCAATTTAAGTCGGAAATCAAACAAGTTATACAACAAGTTTTGCATAAGTTTGTTTTTGTGCCGTAATGGGTGATCAGCAGATAATAATTTACTGGATCTCAGTAACTGTAATCAAGAAAACCAGCCCCGTATATAAAAAATGACAAGGTTTTATCTGTTGCAATTGGATTTTCAGGTTGATTTTATCTCCTGGATACCCTAACAATTTCACTTAACTTTAGGTATTTTTTAATTCCAAGCCCGATTCGGATATGACTCCCGAAGAACTCTACCCCGGATTAAAGATCCTGCGTTTTGAGATTGAAATATCCACCCAGCAGGATATTCCCCCCGACTTTTATCTTGGCTCCACATGGCGCGGTATTCTGGGTTGGGAGCTGAAAAGACTTCTGTGTCCGTATCCACGGCCTCCAGACTGTCCCGGGTGCATTTTGAGAGATAACTGCCCCTATTTCGTTTTGTTTGAACAGAAAACAGACCTGCCCGGAATTCTTGATGCTCCCAGAGGTTATATCCTTTATCCCCCATTAAACAGCAAAGACAAAAAAATCAGCCTGGAGATCACCCTGATAGGGCATTGCACCAGGTTTGTGGCGGCTGTGCTCCAGGCTTTGGCCAAAGCCCAGAAAAGGGGTCTGGGCAAGGACAGGATACCCTTTTCCATAATCTCCATGGCTGAAAACACCCCGGAAAAGATCCAGCACCTGGACATCCGAAAAGACATCCTGGCCCAGATTAGGGGGCCATTCACCCTGAATCAGTGGCTTGAGCATTTGCAGGACAACGGCCCTGTGTATAATTTCCGTCTGCCCACTCCTCTAAGGCTCAGGCAAAAAGGCAGATACCTGTCTGATATGGATTTGTCCTTCACGTTCACCACCCTGGCCAGGAGGCTTGAGGCCTTGAGCTGCATCTTTGATAGGGCCAGCCCCCTGGGTAAAAAAAGATGGCTTGAGGTCTGCGCCCTTTTTCAGGGTCTGGATAAGCCCGGGAATTCTGATTCTGTCCGGACAGGAAAGGATGGTTTTTTCAGGGACCTGCACTGGGATGACTTTGCCCGGTTTTCCAGACGTCAGAAGAGAAAAGTGCCCATGGGCGGGCTGGTGGGAGAATGCACTCTGGTTTCGGACCTGCCTGGTCTTGGCAGGTGGCTTAAGTGTGCAGAACTGCTCCACGTGGGCAAAGGCGCGGCCATGGGACTGGGACGAATTGAGAGGACAGAAGACGGATGACAGGTGGCAGGGATCAGAAATGTGGCAAACAGGTATGGCTGGTGCTTGCCATGGAGGAGTTACCGCACATCTGGCTGTAGTTTTTTTATCAACTCAAGATACCTGTCTTCAATATGAAAATCGTCCATTGATTCAATCTCTGCAAGATGAATATCGGGATGCATGGGGTTGATCAGTATATTATGCTCGTCAGGGATTACAACTGAAGGAACTCGCAACAGAAGCGATGCATTGGATTGCAGCCACTCGGTTCCCATTTGAGCAGCCCCATATGAAGATGTCATGCTGCGCCAGCCGGGAGGCAAGTCATTTTTGTCAATTGTTGCCGGCTTTATTTGATCAGGGATGGAAACAGTCACAACCTTCAAGTTTTTAGGTATGAAGGCTGGAGAGACATGAATAAAAAATTCGCAGAACGCCAGGGCGCGGCTTTCAGAGGTGTAAACAACCGGCACGCCTTTAAAATTCCACCTTCCTCCAGCCATTCTTGCTCCCGCACCGGAAAGATCAGCAGCATACCTCTTTTTTGCGATTCGAAACACAAGCATCAGGCAGCAACACCGTGTTCAATTCTGGTCAGTTCATCAAGAACAACTTGTGCTCCGTACAGGGTATCAAGGAGTTCAAGGGGTCTTTGCAGGTTAAGGGCCGGACTCGGCGTGGACATCCAGGCCATGAGAAGCTCCCGGTCTTCAAAGACCTCCACGCCCCTGGCGTACACCTCTGCAATACGCAGAATGCTTTCAGAAACCGCGCTGCCAAAACGTTCATCCCTGTCCAGCCTCTGCACTGATCTCAATGAAATGGGCAGGAATTTTACAAGTTTGTTTATCGAAATACCTGTAAATTCTGATAGGTGCTCAAGGGAAGCCTTGCTGAGTCCCCGTTTGCTCAGGTCTATAAGATCAAACTGGCTTTTGATGCCATGGTCCAGGACATCCTCACCGCCAAGGATGTTTTCCAGATAAGAAACATACATGGTCAAACCCTCACTGCTTAGACATTTGTCAGAATAAGTAGTGACAAATGTCAGACAAGTCAAGATATCAGGAAAGCCACAATGAAAAGGAAGCTCATATCATTTCTGGGGACCGGTTTTTACGACACGGCCAGCTTTTATCATGAGTCTGAAAGCGGGTTACTGGAATATGAAACTCCATTCATCCAGCTAGCCCTGACCCATATTTTCAAGCCTGAAGAGGTTGTTGTTTTTTTAACACCTGAGGCTGAAAAGATGAACTGGCTGGGAGAGGAGAAAAAGAAAAGCAGGCATAACGGGAAGGAATATCCGGAAACAGGCTTGAAGGGCCTCTCGCAAAAGCTTTTTCCTGAAGTGTCCTTTGTGCCTGTTTTCATTCCTGGGGAACAGGGAGAAAAGGAAACATGGGAAATTTTTGAAAAATTCCATTCCCAGCTACAGCCCGGAGACAGTGTGCTTTTTGATATTACGCATTCCTTCAGATCAATTCCAGTCATTGGTCTGGCCTGTCTTCAATACGCCGGCTCATTCAAAGACATTCGGCTACAAGGGATCTATTACGGCAATT
>PWJF01000219.1 GCA_003560935.1 Ignavibacteriales bacterium | reverse complement strand
CGGTGGTGCTGCACCTGGTGCTGCTGGTGATCATGCTGCTGCTTATCCCTTATGCCACCCTGACCCCTGATCCCGGGACCCCTGCTGGCTCAGCCCCGTACATGCACCTGGGAGGAATGGCCTGGGTGGGCCTGCTGGCCTGCCTTAGCTTTGAAGCAAACAGGACCCGGGCCTGGGCGGTACTCTTTGTATTTGCCTACAGCTCGCTAATGGAGCTCTTTCAGCACTATCTGCCATACCGTCACGGAACATGGGATGATGTGTGGCTCAACGGGATGGGGTGTCTGGCGGGCGTGGGAATTTTTGCGGCTGCAAAATGGATTGGGGGATTGAGGAATTGAGGGATTGGGGGATTCAGGAATTCAGGGATTCAGAGATTCAGGGATTGGGGGATTCGTGGAGATTGGCAGAGATTCACGGACGGGTCTTCTTGCAAAAATTTCTGCGATTATACCCGGGGCATTCTGTTTTCCGTTACTGTCTCTTCTCAGTGAAAATCTTCGATCCCCGCTTCTTGTAGGTTACCCTGATACCACTAATATCACAAATAACACTCTGCCTGTCTCCAAGGTCGACACCGAGAGTAAGCTTTGATGTTTTTTATTTTTACATTGACATTGGTATTGATTTACCATATATTTTTTATTATAGTTATTTTTACTGGACAGTCAAAAGTGCTCCTGTAATAAGCTCAATTTTTTTTGCTTATTCAGTACTTCTTTGGAGTCAAACCTGGTATCTGTCAGGATATATTGAGTTTATTTCTTTAAACCTAGAACCAGTAACCAGGAACTTTGAACTCTCAAGTTTTCTAATCAAAATAATAACAACACCAGCCCCGAACTTACGGACCTGAGGGCCATATCTTGTAATTGTCGAGAATAGTTACATGATTTTAAAAAATACTGCCCCTGCTTTCAGGCCGACGACTGTTAATTCGTTTCCATCCGGAAATTCCTTATTTCCGGATGCTGAAGCTATCGGTTTTCTTTCCGGAAACGAGGATTTTTTCTTTTGGAAAGGAAATCAAGCAATTATGAGGAGGCGTATCTTAATACGCTGACGAATAATTGTGCAGATTGACCACGCAAGGCCCGTGGCAGGCGCAGCCAAAAGGAAAAAGAACCGCTTCCGGATGAAAACTGTCAGATTTTTCTGCTTCGCTCAGACTCCGGTTGCTGGAAACTTCCGGTTCCACTCATACAAAGCAACGTATATATAAAAAAGGGGGAAGGACATGCGCAAAATTTTTACCACCACCATGAGCTTGATTTTTGCCGCAGGGCTCATCATTTGCCTGAGCACTACGGCAGCGGCCCAGGAACAAGAAATGTCCGATGCCGAAATTGACGCCCTGATCCAGCAGTTTCTGCCAGAGGGAGTAACCCTGGAAAACGCATTCACACATCAGATAGAGGAGGCCATACACCTTGCTGTAGCAGCCAATCCTGAGCTGGCGGACCAGATTGTAGCCAGAGCCGTCCAGGTCAGGCCTGATGAAGCTGAGACTATCCGGACTGCTTCCTCCAGTGCCCTGAAAATTGTCCTTGCCAGGGAGATCGTGCAGCATGACTTTTCGGAAAAATTCAGGGAGGCATTTACTCCGGGCATAGATGACGATCCTGCCAGTCCCACGATTCCTTAGTCCAGGATCAAAATTTACAAATCCGGCTTCATATTTTTTTCTGTTAATTGATCAGCCGGCATCCTGCGCCTCTTACTCCCAGGGAACTGCTGACATCAGACGGCTGCCGTTTTTGGACATGGTCTCAGGTATAAAGCGTAAATTTAAAAACTGAAACCGGAAGGGGGATCTTATGAGACTGACTGGAAAATATATAATACCGGCGCTGCTGATCCTGTTCATGTTTTCCGGCACTGCCCTGGCCCAGAGGGGGGTTCCCATTCATGAAAAACCCAGGCCGGACTATGATCCCCTGGGAATCAGGGCCGGAGCCTTTACCATCAAGCCGGCACTGACCCTGGGGCTGGAATACAGTGACAATATCTACGCAACCAAAAGAGATAAAGAATCAGATATGATCACTACTGTAGCTCCGGAAATTGATATCAGTTCCAACTGGATCAGACATTTTCTGGGCCTCGATGCTGGTCTGGAGAGCGGATTCTATGCTTCAGAGTCTGATGAGAACTATCTGGACGGTCATATTTTCCTGAGAGGCAGGATGGACATTCTCAGAGAGTCTTTCCTCCTCGCCCGGGCAGGTTTCCAGCAACTGCATGAACAACGGGGCGTCGGCGAATTTTCTTACCAATGGGATGAACCCTCTGTTTACCAGCAAACCACTGGAGACCTTTCCTATTATCAGGGCATGGGCAGGTTGTCCTTTTCTACAGGAGGCAAATTCACCCGCCGGGATTTCAAAAGAGTGGATCTCAGGAGTGGAGATTCCCTGAACCAGGACTTCAGGGATTACAATACCTACCAGCTCCAGGCCAGGCTGGCTTATGAACTTAACCCGGATGTTCAGCCTTTTATCTCCGCCCGTTACGAATGGAGGCGCTATGACAAAAGCTGGGTAAAGCGAGATTCCGACGGTTACCGCATAGATATCGGGACGGGTTTTGATCTCGGCGGAGTGACCTCAGGCGAGGTCTTTGTAGGTTACATGAAACAGTACTATGACCACAGACCGGACATCAGCGGATTCTGGTACGGCCTGTCCATGCTCTGGCAGCCTACCAGACTGACTTCGGTTGAGGCCGAGGTGATGCGTTCCATCAAGGAGACCACCTTCCCCGATTCTTCAGGCACAAGATCGGTTGACGCGGAAGTCAGGCTGGATCATGAGCTCTTGAGAAATCTCCTTGTGGGCGCGTTTTTCGACTATACCCGTGATTCTTACCAGGGTGTCAATGTAAAGGACAACTACTACACATTAGGCCCCAGGGTGACCTATCTCTGGAACCGGAATTTAAGGGCTGAAGCCAAATACGCATACCGGACCAAGGACAGCAACCGCTCACACAGGGAATTCACTGAAAACAAGTTTTTAGTGTCCATCACCGGAGCGTTTTAGACGGGAAAACTGTCGGTTTTATCAAAATTCCTTCAATGAGCTGCCGGCTGTTGCGCTTTGAGCAGGCTGGACAGCGTGAATCACCGGCGGTATTTTTCCGGTAATTCTCCAGCCCGGCCAAGGGCGGTCCGGCCGTCCATGAGCGAAAGGATCAAGACGTCGGCCCTTGCCGGGTTCGCTGAGTGCAGGTACGTGATCAGCGGTTTTGACGCACAGGCTGTCAATGGACAGGGGGCGCCCAGGAAGGTGGACTGCCGGAAGGCGGCCCCGGGGCTTGCGCTGCCGGCCCGGCTGTACACCGGGGTGTTCCAAAGCAAGACATAATCCCCGCCGGACAGGTTTGCAGAAAATTCTACAGGCACGCGCTCCCCTGAGTGAAGGTTCAGCAGCGTTTGCAGGGGGAAAAAGGCCTGTCCAACTTTTGTACTTAAGCTGAATCAAGCTCCAAAAGGCCGTGTTCCACCAGTTTTCCGATCAGCTCCTGGAAATCCCTGCGCAGTGTTTCAGGGTCAACGTCGTATTCATGCAGCAGCTTTTGGTAGGCGGCCTGAACGGTAGTATTATCTTCGAGCGCCTTCCACATGCGCGTGCCCACGTCATCCAGGCCGAAATATGTTTCCGTGGCAAGATTGAGGATCACCGATTCACCGGCCACGTCGCGCACCATTACATCCCTGGGAATGGATACTCTTTGGGAGAAAATATCTTCCAATGTAAACTCCATTGAACTAATTAGTTTCCATCCGGAAACGGTTCTTTATCCTGGCTCCTCGACGCAACGTGTGGATTTTACACACAGTTAAAAATAAAGCGCTTTATCCAGAATGCCGGCTCCGGGGGTTTTGGCAAAAGCGGCTTCCGGCACCTACTTTTAAACTTG
>PWJF01000354.1 GCA_003560935.1 Ignavibacteriales bacterium | reverse complement strand
CTTTTCATTATAAAAATGATCGAATTTTATGCCAAGCCGTTCACATGTTTTTTTTATCTCGGCAAATATTGCAGTTTCGGATGCCTCTTTGAATATGCCTTCGGCCGGCTGTTCTTTTATCGAATCGCCGTATTCATCGATCAAAGATTTTGCAATATCTTTAATGTATTCACCCTGATAATAATCTTCCGGAAATTCGACGGCTTCGCCGAGCATTTCGAGATACCGCAGCCGTACCGAATCTCCCAGCATACGCATCTGGCGTCCGGCATTGTTGAAGTAATATTCGCGATCCACCTTTTCACAACCCGACCATTCGAGGAAATTCGCAATCGTATCGCCGAGGACAGCGTTTCGTCCATGACCGACGGTTAAGGGTCCGGTCGGATTCGCGCTTACAAACTCAACATTAGCTTTTTTCCCGCGAAGGAAGTCGATTCGTCCAAACTGTGTCCCACCCTCGATAATTGTCATAATATGGCGTGTAAAATACTCGTCGGTAAAGAAAAAATTTATAAAACCGGGGCCCGCTATCTGTATCTCGCGGATATCGATTACATTTTCGTTTATCTTTTCCACGATTGATTCGGCAATTTTTCTCGGCGGCTGTTTCAGCTCTTTTGTCAAAAGCATGGCAACGTTTGTTGAGATATCGCCGTGTGCTTCGATTTTCGGGTAGTCGCATTTTATTGCATCGGGGACCGGATACCGGAGTTTTTTTAATGCACCATATATGAGATGTAATACATGCTGCTTCATTTACGAGCCGCCCTCTTCCGTCCCGCAGGTGTTTTATTAAACGACTTTTCCACATCTTTAACATATTCGATTTTAGCGTCGCCCCACAATTTTTCAAGATTATAAAACATCCGGGCTTCACGATGAAACACATGTACAACGACATCCACATAGTCAAGGAGTATCCACGAGCGGTTTTTATATCCTTCATCGTGCCATACCCGTATTCCCTCTTTTTTAAATTCCTCCTTCACTTTGTCGGCAATCGCTTTCACCTGTACATCCGAATCGCCGGTACAAATCACAAAATAGTCCGCAACAGTTGTCAGCTTTTTTAAATTGAGAACGATAATATCCTGTGCTTTTACTTCAAGACAGAAATGTGCCGCTTTGAGTGCAAATTGTCGTGTAGTCAATTGAGTTCCTTTGTTATTGAACACCGAAGAACACCGAATGACACCGAATAAAAAATTTAGTATTATAGTACATTCACTTTATTTTTGATTTCACCGATATCCGATTAATCACGATATATCGTAGTCACACATAAATACCCTTCAGTGGCCTTCGGTGTTATTCAGTGTTCCTTTATAATACTTCTGTATAAAATCACCGCATCGGGCGGAGTTTTTCAAAATCTTTGCCGATTACAACGGTTGCATCAAGAAAGTAATCGAGATTGATCTGCTGAATAACGTTGCTCTCCTTGATCCCGAGTGCGTATGCTACCTTCTTTGCATTTTCAAGATTACCGACCCGGTCGATGATGAGGGATTCCGGAATGTCGAACGTCCGGTAATTTCCGATCTCGACAACATCATAGCCCCGTGAGCGCAGATAACTTGTAAAGGTACCCGCTATACCTGATACCCCGCATCCGTTTAACACGTCGATTTGAATAATTTCAACTGTCTCAGCTTCAGTTTTTGTTGGATCAACCGGTGGACGAACGGTAGTTCGCATGACAAGTGAATAGATAAGCAATAATGCAGTAATTACAAGAAGTACAATGCCTCCATTAAGCAGGAATGCAGGTAATCTCTCTGTGAGCAATGGTCGGTAGTTATTTCCTCTCATTGATAATACTATCAAAAGAATAAAAAAACCGGATATGCTCGAATCAAACGATACCTATCCGGTTTACATTGAAAACTGTTTAACAATACGTACAGATAAACATCAATACCCGTAACGATTATACCATGGATTATAGAATGGCGATCCGTATCCGTATATGCCGTAGGGGACCTGCCGGTATTGAAATTGTACCCTGAAATTTTCCGATGGTTGATAATTTACTTCAGCCCTTGAAATAAACACTCCCGAGAAATCGTTTAAATTATTATTAAAGCTGTTATGGGGGGTGTGTGCCATGCTGACATCAAGCCGAACATCGAGCGGATCTGATATCCGATAGAACATGCTGTTCGTATACATACCGACTGCCATACCTCTGCCCCCCATTGTCATATATGACATCGAATATGAGTGATTCATATGAAAATTTTCAGCATTAAAGAAACTGAACATAGAGGATGCTTCACCACCCTGCACTATTGAACCTGCAGCGCGCGGCGCGCCCGGTTCCTGGGATCGGAATTGTGCATCTGCTTGCATTGTTGTGAGTGCAACTACCAGTATTAAAACTCCGGCCATTATTGAAAATCTCTTCATGGTATCCTCACTGTTTTATTAATTCTCCCGACTCTGTCGGGATCATTGATTAAAAAACAATTGGCACATTCGTAAATTGACCACCATTATTTATATTAGTGATAACAATCCGAAAAGTCAAGAGGTTCGCGCAAAATACCGCATATTAACTTTCTCAAGCTGCTCAATGGTATTGACTCCGTTTATCTCCTCATGATCATCTGCCACAACGGCAGATATGCGCTTCCCTTCCCGCCGGAAAATGGCAAATACGTCTGTCAGGTAATATTCACCCTGGGCATTGTCCGGTTTTACTTTTCTTAGGGCATTGAACAGATCTTTCGACTTAAACACGTAAATTCCCGAGTTAATTTCGTGTATTTTACGCTCCTCAGGTGTTGCATCCCTATGTTCTACTATTTTCTCCACCGAACCGTCCTCGCGCCTTACCACCCTGCCGTACCCTGTGGGGTCCGGCAACTCCGCTGTCAGAACGGTGACAAATGCCCCGGTTTGTCGGTGTACGTTGAGAATATTATCAATTGTTGATTTTTGAAGAAGGGGCACGTCTCCCGATAATACAATTACGTCACCATCATACTGTTCAAGCACCGATTGTGCCTGCATAACCGCATGACCTGTCCCGAGCTGCGGATCCTGCACGCAGGTAATGATATTGCCGTCGAATGTATCGAGATATTCACGCACCGATTCACGCTGATGACCGATGATCACGACGATGGGAGATGCATAACATGCATTTGCCAGATCGAGTACGTGTCCGATCATCGGTTTGTCACCTACCTCATAGAGCACTTTGGCTTTGTCCGGATTCTTCATTCGTTTTCCATGTCCGGCAGCCATGATGACCGCTGCAAAGTTATTATTTTGTTGCGCCATCACCCGAGCATCTCCATACTTTATCGACGGTTAAACTTCCTTCATAATGAAGGTCTGCCCGGGTAACCCGTGCATGATGAAGTTTCGATTTACAGTAATGTCGTAACACGAAGTAGTACCTCCCTGTTTATTCTTTTTGTCTATAAATAAAAAGGTTATTATCAGTTACTAACAGTTAATATTGGTTGCTACCGGTTGCCGATCAGGCGTCCGATTGCAAACGGTTTTAAACTTTATTTATTTGCTACTTCTACAAACACATTATCTATCAATCGCGTTCGACCGATTCGAACTGCCAGCGCGATACAGTATTCGCGGGCAATCTCGAGATGCTGCACACTTTGAAACGTTTCCGGATCGACAATCTCTGCATAATCTATCGATACATTACCGATCTTGTTTATGTTTTCTTTAATTCTATTAACAAGTTTTTCCCTTGATCGTTCACCGCGTTGTATCTGCTCCTGAGCCTCCAGTAGTGACGCATACAGTATCGATGCATCCTTGCGCTCTTCCGGAGAGAGATAAGCATTGCGGGAGCTCATCGCAAGACCGTCTTTCTCCCGTACCGTCGGGATATGCCGTATGTTGACCGGCAGATGGAGGTCACGCACCATCTTCCTGATCACCATAAGCTG
>PWJF01000401.1 GCA_003560935.1 Ignavibacteriales bacterium | reverse complement strand
CACGACCAATCCCATAAGAATATATCCGGCATGAGCGATACTCGAATAGGCAAGCAGACGCTTTATATTATTTTGCCAGATCGCAACGAGATTTCCTATCGTCATGGTCAGTACCGCCATAACGGCAAGAATTAAATTCCACTGGAATCCTTCAACGATATCCCATACACCCGCGGTTGTGAGCAATGCAGTATCGATGAACGAGACTTTGAAGAACCGGATCATCATTGCAAAGCCAGCCATTTTGGATGCAACCGCAAGGAACGCGGTAATGGTTATCGGCGCTCCTTCATAAACGTCGGGTGACCAGAAATGAAACGGAGCCACGGTAACTTTATATCCGAAGCCGGCAATTATGAGGATGCCTGCGGTAAGCAGCGCCAGCGGACTGAAGTCACCGGTTTGCAATGCGGCATTGACCCCATATATATCCGTCGCACCGGTAATTCCATAGAGGATTGATACGCCGTAAATTAACATACCCGACGATATCGCGCCATACAGAACATACTTCAATGATGCTTCGGCCGAGTCAAGCGCGCGTTTTGTATAACCGGCTAGAATGTATGACGAAATACCGGTCAACTCCAGAGCAAGATACATCAACAGAAGGTTGGTGGCGCCCGCCATGATAAACATACCGAGCATCATCGCGGTGATGAGCATGTAGTATTCACCGATCCGTCTTTTATTCGCATCGAGTTCGCGGCACTTCATGGAGAAGAACACAATAAAGAGACCGCTGAGGAGTAACACTATTTTGAAAAAGATCGCAAACGGGTCGACTGCAACCATGTCGCTGAAGATGGACTCATTCACTCCCATCTGGCGAAACACGAATATAGTCGTAACAACAAGTCCCGCGATCACAACATAAGCGACGTTATGATTCCGTTCCTTAAGGATCAAATCTGCAATGATCGCAACGCAGAGCGTCACGGTGAGTGCGATCTCGGGCAGGAATAGTTTTATACTTTCAAGAATATGTTCTGCCATAATCTACTTTAATCAAATGTCATGGAATAATTGCAAACTCACCGCCGATGCGAACAACTTCAACCAGATAACTGAGTGATGCATTCATTATATTTATAGCCGGCGCCGGATACACACCAAGGAAAATAACTATAACTGCAAGCGGAACCAGTGCTATCATCTCACGTGTGCTCAGATCCGGCAGTGTTTTATGTTGCTCTTGCAACTCACCGAGAAATACCCGCTGCAATGTCCAGAGCATGTATGCCGCCGTCAGGATAATGCCCGATACCGAGATGATCGCAAGCGTACGGAATGTATCGAACGCACCGAGGAACGAGAACAATTCACTGATGAATCCGCTCAATCCCGGCAGACCGAGCGCTGCGAAGAACGCAACCATCACCACGCCGGTATACTTCGGCATCTGGTTTGCAAGACCGCCGAAATCATTCACCCCGCGTTTATGAGTACGGTCATAGACCACACCGACTATTAAAAAGAGCATTGCGGTGATGGTGCCGTGATTGAACATCTGCAAGACCGCACCAACCATACCCTGCGTGTTGAGCGCTGCCATACCGAGCACGACTATACCCATATGCGATATCGAAGAATAGGCAATGAGTTTTTTAAAATCTGTCTGTGCCATTGCACACAATGCTCCGTAAATTATACTGATCACACCCAGGATTGCCAGGGGATACATATAATGTACCGTTGCGTCCGGGAAGATCGGGTAACTGATGCGAAGGAACCCGTAGGTACCCATTTTCAGCAGAATGCCGGCAAGAATCACGCTGATCGGTGTCGGCGCTTCAACGTGGGCATCGGGCAACCAGGTATGGAACGGAAACAGCGGAACTTTGATAGCAAAACCGATGAATAACAGGATCCACGCCGCATACCGCCATGTGGTATCGACTCCATAGAGAACCGAACCCGGCTCAAAGTTTGCCGGATCCATCATCATCAGGAGGTTAAAGGTGTGTATTTTTTCTCCCGTTGCCGGGTCAACATAGGTAACGCTGAAATAAAGGGCCAGCATCACAATGAGCATCAGTACGCTGCCTATAAATGTGTAGATAAAGAACTTGATCGCAGCATACTCACGCCGGGGTCCGCCCCAGATACCGATAAGGAAGTACATCGGAAGAAGCATCACCTCCCAGAATACAAAGAAGAGGAAGAAATCGAGCGCCACGAATACACCCATCATTCCTGTCACCAGCAGCAGATAAAGCGCGAAATATCCTTTTTCGAGACGTTCGATATTCCACGATGAAATCGCACCAACGAGACTAATGAGCGCCGTCAGGATAACCATCAACACACTCAGTCCGTCGATACCGAGGAAGTAATTTATCTCGATTCTACCGACCCACGGCACCGCTTCGACCGATATCCACCGGTACATCTCTACGAACTGGAAACTCTCCGGATCGTTAATACCGAGCCAGTTCCGGTCGAACCTGAGGAAAATTATCACGGCGAGAAGTAATTGTAAGCCGGTCGCCGCCACTGTTGTTATGCGAATCGCAAGTCCGCTCCCTTTGGGAAGGAGCAAAACGACGATCATTCCCAGAACAGGAAGGAACACGACCCACGTCAGAATACCTATGCCAAATATTGAAAATTCCATTAACGATTCATCCTCCAAAATGACGAAGCTTTTTTATTCAAACTTAAAATGTCCTGAATATGAAGAAGAAAATGATTATACTGAATATCACAAACACGATATACGTCTGTACTTTACCTGTCTGGAACTTGCGCAGTACCAATCCGATAAAACCGGTAAAGTATGCAGAAAAGTTAACAAACCCGTCAATCACAACATTATCGAACCCGCCGGTAAATTTTGACCACCATCGTGTGACTGTTGCCGAGCCGTTAACAATACCGTCGATGATATAATTATCGAACCATGCCGAAAGTCTTGTCAATCCTAATGTGCCGCCGACAAACGACTTATCATACATCTCATCGAAATACCACTTATTGTACGAGAGGTTATACATTGGACCTGCTGCTTTTGCAAGATTACCGGCGTCCACTTTTTTGAAGTGATATACCGTAAAGGCAAACAGGATACCAAGACCGGCGATTAAAATCGATAGTACCATAGCAAGAGTATGCGCGTGATGCACCGCATCCTTAAACACATCGGCAGCAACCGGCTGCACTACCGACGGTACGACGCTCGTAGGCCGCTCAATCGCCGAGTAGAACCAGCCCGATGCCGCACCGAACGGATTGAAACTATAGAATATCCAGATTGAAAATGCCGCAAATGCTATGAGCGGTATTGTCATAACGAGAGGTGATTCATGAAGATCGTTTTCACGTGACGGGTCCACGTGATCACCGTGGAATGTCATTATCAGCAGACGAAACATATAAAATGCCGTCATACCCGCTACTATAAAAGCAATTATCGGGATGAGATAATGTCCGGTGACGCCTGCAAAGCCGAGCGTACCCGCGAGGATTTCATCTTTACTGAGAAAACCGGAGGTGAGTGGAACACCCGATATTGCCAATGTAAATATCAAAAACGTCAGGTATGTAACGGGCATCTTCTTTTTCAGACCACCCATGTTGCGAATATCCTGCGGGTCGGTGCGATGATCGTGTTTTTTATGCAACGCATGATGCATAGCATGAATAACGGATCCCGATCCGAGAAAGAGTCCGGCTTTAAATGAAGCGTGGGTAACAAGATGAAAGAAACCGGCGGTATATGCACCGGTACCGAGCGCCATCACCATATATCCAAGCTGACTGATTGTCGAGTAGGCAAGCACTTTTTTGATATCAAATTGTGTAATAGCGATCGTTGCTGCAATGAACGCTGTAATCGCTCCGATGTACGTTATCACCATCAGAGCATCGCCGGTCATGATAGCGAAGGTACGCGCGATGAGATAGACGCCGGCGGCAACCATAGTCGCGGCATGTAT
>PWJF01000046.1 GCA_003560935.1 Ignavibacteriales bacterium | reverse complement strand
TAAACTCGACGTTGAATCTTGATGAACTGCTCAGGATTATTCTCGACACCGCCCTTGAAAGTGTCGACGGAGAACGCGGCACCTTGTATTTATTGAATAACGATAAGAAAGAACTATGGTCGAAGGTATTTATCGGATCGGAGCAGGTGAAGATTAAACTACCCGTGGGAAGCGGTATAGCCGGGTACGTTGCTGCAACGGGTGATGTGGTGAATATTCCGGATGCCTATCTCGACCCGCGCTTTAATCCGGAGATAGATAAGATAACCGGTTTCCATACCACGTCGATGCTTTGTATGCCGATGAAAAATAAGGAAGATGAAATCATCGGGGTATTTCAGTTGCTGAACAAAAAAAACGGCACATTCAACGAAGAAGATGAAAGCTTCATTTCCGCACTTTCTATTCATGCAGCAATCGCAATCGAGAATGCGCGATTGCATAAACAGGAGCAGGAAAAGATCAGCATGGAAAAAGAAATGGTTGCAGCGGGCGAAGTCCAGAAAAGTCTTTTCCCCAAACAGCTCCCTGAAGCTCCGGGATATGAATTTGCTGCATGTAACATACCAGCCCGTAAGGTATCGGGTGATCTGTACGACTTTTTCAAATGTACCGGCAATCGCATTGCCTTTTGCCTGGGTGATGTGTCGGGAAAAGGTCTTCCCGCTTCTTTGTTGATGGCAAATCTCCAGGCAACTTTGCGCGATCAACAATTACTCGACCTTTCTGTTCAGGACTGTATCTGTAGATCCAATAATTTGCTCTACGGTAATACCAGTTCCGACAAATTTATCACGCTCTTTTACGGCGTCCTCGATCCCGAAAATCATGTTTTTCAATATGTCAACGCAGGGCACGATTTCCCGTTGTATTTCGGAAAGGGAAACGTGCCGAAACGCCTGAGTACAGAGGGCATTCCGATAGGTATTATTGAAAATTATCCGTACATGGAAAACTCAATGAATTTAGAGAGCGGCGACTTGTTGCTCGTTTACTCCGACGGCATATGTGAAGCGATGAATGGTGTACAGGAACCGTTCGGTGAGGAACGGCTGGAACGGTTGGTTGTAGAACACCGTCATGCTTCACCCGAAGAATTACTTGATATAATAATCAATGAGGTTAAATTATTCACACAGAATGAACCACAAATGGATGACATGACCCTCGTTGCGATCAGACGCACTGCGTAATTCACTATAATACCGCATGGTGGTGGAAACAATCACCTCTGCGCGTGTTTTTATACGAAACATGTTTGGACGATAGACCCTGACGAATGGAACAAAAATTTAAACGGGATATAACGTCGCTCGAAGGCATATTTACTTTTATAGAGCAATTTATCTCTTCGAATAATATTGCGCCGTCGCATCTGTATCCGGTACAGCTTGTGATTGAGGAGCTATTCACCAATATATTAAAATATCAATCGGGCGGTAAAAGTGATGTTGTTGTTCATCTTGAGAAGTCGGATAACAAACTTATAATCCGGCTGCGGGATTTCGACTCCGAACCGTTCGATCTGACTAAATCAGAAGAAGTAAATACTAACGAGTATATTCAACAGAAGAAACCCGGGGGACTCGGTATCCATCTTGTCAAACAAATGGTCGATTCCCTTGATTATGAATATAACAACCGAACCAGTACAATAACGCTCACCAAACATCTGGAGATGTAATATGTTCCATGTCGAACATGGTACAGAAGGAACAATCGTATTGACCGGTAGATTGGATGCCTCGCAGGCTGACAAAGCAAAATCCGTTTTCGATAATATTACCGAATCAAAAGTAATCGATCTTAAAGATCTCGAATATATCTCAAGTCTCGGACTTGGCATACTTTTCAGTACTCAGATTCGATTGAAAGAATCCGGACATCAATTGAAATTAATTAATATGAACGATCATATACGTGATGTATTTAAGTATACGTCATTCGATAAAATGTTTGAAATAGAATAAATTAATCAGATTATGCTTATACAAAATGAGCAGAACAGGCTTGTAATCGATCATATGCAAGAAATAAATGACAAGGATCTAATTCGACGATGCAGGAAAGGGGATGTGGAATCGTTTGGTGAGATTGTCCAGAAATATCAGAAGATGATATACAATATTGTTCTTCGAATGGTACCTGATCCGGCAGATGCCGACGACATCACACAGACGGCATTCGTGAAGGCATATGAAAAGCTCGGTAGTTATAGAACAGAGTATCCGTTCTTCAGCTGGATACACAGAATAGCTGTTAATGAGGCACTTAATTTTCTTAAACAACAAAAGCGGATTGTTGCACTCGACGATACTCATGAATCGGTCGGTGACGACCCCGAGTCGGAATATTCCAGGAACGAACTGCAGGAGAGAATTGATCGCGCTCTGGAAAAACTCACACCGGAGTACCGGATAATTATCGTGTTGCGGCATTTCGGCGAGCTGTCATATAGTGAAATCGGTGAAATACTCGATGTCCCTGTCAAAACCGTAAAATCAAGATTGTTCACTGCGCGACAGGAATTACGTTCAATTCTAACGTAGAAAGGAGGAGAAAAAATAAAATTTTTACCAACTTTTTAAACGTTCGATTGTATTACATATATAACGGATGGAAAATTCATTGCAGTACCTCTTCTGAACAATTGTTTTTTAATCAATGACCCCGACGTTTTTTGTCGGGGGAATGAATGCCATTTAACCTATGAAAAAAGCAAAACTGATAGAGCTTATTAACAAGGAAATAGACGGCTGTAACTCAGCCCGGGATAGTAAACGACTTTTCAGTATTCTCAAACAGGATCCGGAGGCGGATAAGCTATTCCGAGACCTCCTATCACTCTCAGATACAATGAAGCAGGTTCAGGCGGTAGATCCACCGCCGTATTTGGCTTCGCACATCATGAATCAAGTGAGAGTACGGCAACCGGAAAGTCAAAACCATCATACGTTCAACTTACTAAAGGAGGTTCAAATGGCAGCACAAAATTTATTCACCGGTAAAAAAGCCGCGATACTGCTCGGAGGGGCGGTAGTCGCTATCCTGGCGATAGTATATTTTACGACACTATATCCTCCGGCCGATTCGGATGATGCAGTGGGTACTATCGGCGTGGAGCGCGCGGATAGATACCGTGCGGAACAGATCGCCGCACAGGAAGTGATTCTTGAAAATGAGCATTATCAGCAGATATTACAAGACGATCAGTTCCAACGGTTACTACGTTCCGATGGGTTCCAGGAATTAGTGCAGGATGCCGACTTTATTACAATGTTGGCTCAAGACGAATTCCATCAGTTGGTCGCAAGCGACAATTTCCGTCAGTTGATAGCAGATGACAACTATCGCCAGTTGGTCGCGAGCGACAATTTCAGCCGGTTGTTTGCTGATGACAACTATATTCAGTTGGTCGCGAGCGACAATTTCCGCCGGTTGTTTGCTGATGACAACTATATTCAATTGGTCGCGAGCGACAATTTCCGTCAACTGGTTGCTGAGGACAACTACCGGCAGTTGGTTGCGAGCGATGATTTCCGTCAATTATTTGCAGATGATAACTATCGTCAGTTGGTTGCGAGGGACGATTTCCGTCAGTTGGTAGCAGATGACAACTACCGCCAGTTGATTGTAAGCGACGATTTCCGTCAGTTGGCGGCGGATGATAACTACCGCCAATTGGTCGCAAGCGACAATTTCCGCCAGTTGGTAGCAGATGACAATTTCCGCCAGTTGATCGCAGGCGACAATTTTCGGCAGTTAGTCATGGATGACAACTACCGTCAGTTGGTTGCAAACGACAATTTCCGCCGGTTGTTTGCTGATGACAACTATATTCAGTTGGTCGCGAGCGATAATTTTCGTCAACTGGTTGCGGATGACAACTACCGTCAGTTGGTTGCAAACGACAATTTCCGCCGGTTGTTTGCTGATGACAACT
>PWJF01000102.1 GCA_003560935.1 Ignavibacteriales bacterium | reverse complement strand
CTTTTTAGTCTCTGCTCAACATCCCCCGGTAATGTCCCGGCAACCGGACATGCCGGCGAGGTGAGCGTCATCCGTATATTAACATTATAATCGCCGTCGATATGGACATCGTAGATCAATCCGAGTTCATATATATTGACGGGTATCTCAGGATCGTAGCATGTCCTTATAACGTCGATAATCTGTTTTTTTAATAATTCTTTGTCTGCCATAATTTCTATTTTTCCGTAGAAATGACGTCATTTTTATTTTCAAGTGCAGCACGCAGCGTATGCCATGCGAGACTTGCACATTTGACCCGTGCTGGGAATTCACTGACACCGGCGAATGCCGCAAGCTTACCGAGTCGATCGAGCTCCTCCATCGGATCGGCGTCACCCGTTACAAGCTTATGAAAAACATGGATGAGTTCTTCCGCCTCTGCTTTGGTTTTCCCTTTCAACAATGAACTCATAACCGAAGCCGATGCTTTGGATATTGCACAGCCCGCTCCTTCAAAACTGACTTCCTGAATAATATCGTTTTCGACACGCAAATAAATGTTATAATGATCGCCGCAGAGAGGATTGTACCCCTCGGCGTGGCGATTCGCGTTTTCAAGCTTCTTGAAATTTCGCGGGCTTTTATTGTGATCCAGGATAATATCCTGGTACAATGTTTTTAACTCGGACATTATTGAAAGACTTTCCTTGCCTTATCGATACCCCGTATCAGCGCGTCCACTTCGTCTTTTGTGTTATACACAGCAAACGACGCCCGCGCCGTTGCCGGTATTCCGAATCGCTGCATCACCGGCTGCGTGCAATGATGCCCCGTCCTAATTGCAACACCCTCGGCGTCGATAATCGTTCCGATATCATGAGGGTGAACATCCTCGAGCATAAAAGAGATAACAGCCGATTTATTTTTTGCGGTACCGATTATTCTCAACCCA
The DNA here is from genome assembly GCA_003560935.1 of Ignavibacteriales bacterium. GTDB lineage: Bacteria > Bacteroidota > Ignavibacteria > T3Sed10-11 > T3Sed10-11 > T3Sed10-11. The sequence continues at coordinate 3,010 of PWJF01000102.1, read as the reverse complement.
TCGACACCAAGTACGGCTGCGGTAGCGTATGCAAGCAGATCCTGTTCATATGCATAAATAGAATCAAGTCCTATACCGTTTATATAATCGACTGCACTTCCGAGTGCAATGACACCGGCAATATTCGGAGTTCCTGCTTCGAACTTATACGGCAGATCGTTATATATCGTTTTCTCGAAGGTCACCGACTTAATCATATCGCCGCCACCCTGGTACGGCGGCATCTGTTCAAGATATTCACTCTTACCGAACAGTATCCCGATTCCCGTAGGACCGAACATTTTATGACCAGAGAAAACAAAGAAGTCGCAATCGAGGTCCTGTACATCCACTTTTTTATGCGAGACAGTCTGTGCACCGTCAATCAACACCGGAATATCGTGTGCATGAGCCATCTCGATCATTTGTTTTACCGGGTTGACCGTACCGAGTGAGTTGGATATGTGGACTATCGAAACGAATTTTACTTTCGGGGTGAGCCTCTTCTCATACTCTTCCATAATGATCTCACCCTTATCGTTAATCGGAACAACACGAAGATGAGCGCCCGTCATTTCGCATACAATCTGCCACGGTACAATATTAGAGTGATGCTCCATGCCGGTGATCAGGATTTCTTCACCCGGCTTGATCCGTTCCCTTACAAAGCTGTGTGCAACAAGGTTAATCCCTTCGGTCGTCCCTCTGACGAATATTATCTCGTGTGCATCGGGTGCATTTATAAAGGTTCGCATCTTCTTTCGTGTACCTTCATACCCTTCGGTCGCTTTCTGGCTCAAATAATGCACACCGCGGTGAATATTGGAATTTTCTTCGAGATAATAGCGCCGTAAAGATTCGACAACGACCGACGGCTTTTGCGTTGTCGCGGCATTATCAAGATACACAAGCGGCTTCCCGTTAACTTTCCGGTTCAGTATCGGAAAGTCAGCCCGTATACGCCCGACATCAAGTGTGTCTTTTGATGTGAGTGGAGCTATGGTTTCAGCCGCTACTTTCATAAGTAAACCCCGAGTTATTCCTGATCTATGCCCTCAAGTCTGTCCTGCTGTAATTTTACCAGCGCACGATGATGACAGTAATCACGCAGCTCTTTAATACTAATTCGATCTATAACATCGCTTGCGAATGCGTACGTTAAAATATCGCGCGCCAACTCTTTTTCAATACCGCGTGTCTGGAGATAGAACAACGCATCATCATCAAGCTGACCGATAGTCGCACCGTGCGTACACTTTACATCATCCGCAAAAATCTCAAGCTGTGGTTTTGTGTCGATTGTAGCATTATCGGACAACAAAAGCGCCTGATTTGTTTGTTTTGCGTCGGTTTTTTGTGCATCGAGACGGACGAAGATCTTCCCGTTAAACACACCCCGTGCGTTGCCGTCAAGCACTCCTTTATACAGCTCATGACTATTACAATGCGGTCTCGCATGGTCGATAGTCGTATGATTATCAATAAGCTGCTTACCAGTACCAAGATACAACCCATTTAGTGTAGATTCAACCCCTTCGGCATCAAGAACCGCACGCGGGTTGTTTCTCACTATCAAACCACCGAACGTGATGGCATTCGATATAAAATTACTGTGTGCCCTGTGATATACCTGTGTTGTTGAGACATGATATGCCTCGGTACTCTCTTCCTGTATCTTGAAATGTTCGATATGAGCATTTTCATCGACAAACACTTCTGTCACGGTATTAGTAAAATATTTGTTATTCTCCACACCGGCATATGTTTCAATAAAAGTGGCTTTACTGTGTTTTCCCGCTACGATTAAGTTACGCGGATAGGTGATAAACGGCTCGCTTCTGTTTGACGAAAGAAACAGCATATGTATCGGCTTTTCTACCAACGAATTTTCGGGAAGATAAATATATGCTCCGTCGTTAATAAAGGCAGTGCTGAGCGCCGTAAACGCATCATCTTCGTACCGCGCATATTTTGTCAGATGCTGCTTTACGGGCGCTGCATCGGTTCGCAATGCATCGGCAAGACTGCCGGCTTTCACGCCATCCGGTAAATCCCGAATCGATGATAGCTTCTTTGCAAAATGACCGTCGACGAATACAAGCAGATGTACGTCAAGTTCGTTATAATCAAATCGTCTGATCTCATCCGGCTTTACACGTTCCAAATCGGGCTGATGCACATGTTTAAAGTTCTCTTTTGCAATTGACGTAACATTTGTATACTTCCACTCCTCATTCCGCGTCGTAGGAAAACCGAGTTTGTCGAATTTATTGAGAGCATCACGCCGTACGGTATGCAGCCAGCTCTTCGCTTCGCCGTTCAGGCTTTTCTCGAATGACTGAAAATTCGAAATGTATAATTGATTATTATCTTTAATTGCCAATGCCATTGTTACTCTGTCTCCTCGAGTTTTGCTTTGACTGATGAATACTCTTCCCTGATTTTATCGTAGCCCTTTTCTTCAAGTTCAATTGCAAGCTGCTTATCACCGGATTTGACAATCTTGCCGTTTAAGAGAATGTGAACGTAGTCAGGGATGATATAATTCAACAGTCGCTGATAGTGAGTAACGACAATGATTGCGCGGTCCTCGGAACGAAGTTTGTTGACGCCATCCGCAACAATACGCAATGCGTCGATATCCAACCCCGAGTCGGTCTCGTCCATGATAGCGAGCTTCGGTTCGAGCACCGCCATCTGGAGTATTTCATTACGTTTTTTCTCCCCGCCCGAAAACCCTTCATTAACCGAACGGTTCAACATATCGGTATCGATCTGTAAAAGTTTTGCTTTTTCTTTAATGTGTTTCAGGAAATCCATAGCATCAAGCGGCTCAAGTCCGCGATGCTTACGGATTTCATTAAGTCCGGTTTTGAGAAAATATGAATTCGAAATGCCCGGTATTTCTACCGGATATTGAAATGCCATAAACACGCCTTCGCGAGCGCGCTCGTCCGGCTCCATATCGAGTAAATCTTTTCCGAGGTAATATATTTCGCCCCCCGTGAAGTCATACATATCACGCCCGCTT
>PWJF01000337.1 GCA_003560935.1 Ignavibacteriales bacterium | reverse complement strand
CCGTGTTCACATAATCGAAAAACTGCCGGGGGTATGCGTTTGCGAAATAAAAGGTTTTCCCGGATTCCTGTACTCTTCGAAAAATATTCTGCCGCTCAATTATCGGGTGGAGTGAGGAATACGGATACGGACCAAAGTGCTTGCCGATATGTTCCGCCGCATTTATCCCGGTAAAAAGCGCCGTCTGTCCCGTACCGCTTTGCGGCAGGCCATCGACATTTAGGTTAGCATCAACCGGTACGACAGCATAGGTTGTATCAACAATCCGGGAATGTGCAGCCGAAGGAATTACATTACCGAACATTGAGGAGAGTACCGGCAGGTTTGCCGCAATGAGCGGATTCACCGCCGCATCATCCGAACCTATTCCGACGCCGTCGAGAAAAATAAATGCAATTGTTTTCCGTTTATCGGCCACGGGCTTCCCTGTACTTCGTGAGTAATTGCTGTACATCGCGTTGCCATTGCCGTTCGAACCGTTCGAGCGTAACTCCGAGAGAATACGGCACCGCCTCTTCATATTCAAATTCTCCGTTAAATAATCTGAGCAGTGTTACTGCATGAGCTTCGCCGTATCGTTCAAGAATCGATTCGAACGACAATGCCGCAAGATATATACCGTTAAAAAACTCTTTCTCTGTATGAGGATGTGCAAATAATTCGTCGAGATCGGACGGCCGCGCTATAGCGATATAGGTAGGCGGGGAGTGCAGCGTCTGTATTCCCGCAAAATACGCAGCCGCTCCTTCGTACAGCCACCGGGGGCATCCGTTCATTCGTCGTGAATATAATACCAAACGAACAGCCTGCTGGGTCAATACCGAAGAAAGCGTTGCATTTCTTTGAATGAACGGGATCGGAGCGAGATGAACCTCTTCATTATAGACGGTTCCTGTTTCAAAGTAATGAGCGAGCGCAGCACTTTGAAAAGAGAATTGATCGTTGTGAATCACCACACGAGTCCGGCCGGGCACGGTAAGATTGAAATAGTAACGGAATTCCTGGTAATCGCTTTCGAGTTGATCTACGATTCGTTGAACTGTTTCCTTCGCAAGAGAGGCGCTGTGATGAACGATAAAATTACGCGAACCGGTTTGTCCGTCATACGAACCCTGCGCCGCTGCAAACAACGGAAGCAGTGCAATACATATGTACTTAATCCCGGACATACTCTGACTTACTCTTAAGCATAATGGTAACGGGACCGCTGTTTACAAGCTGTACGTCCATCATAGCCCGGAATTGCCCCGTTTTAACACGGTCATATCCTATCCGCTCGCGAACGCACGCTACGAAGTGGTCATATAGTGTTTCTGCAAGTTCGGGCAGCGCGGCGCGGATAAAACTCGGGCGGTTTCCTTTCCGCGTATCCGCGTGCAGCGTGAATTGTGAAATGACAAGCATCTCGCCGTTCACATCGTGCAATGATTTATTCATTTTTCCGAGCTCGTCTTCAAATACCCGGAGATCGGCGCATCGCTGCGCGAGGTATTCCGCTTCCATAAAATCATCATCGGTCTTTACACCGAGAAACACAACATATCCCTTACCGATCTCGCCGGATAGTGTACCGTTAATGTTAACGGAAGCGGACGAAACTCGCTGGATTAAAGCTTTCACCAGGTTCCTCCAATTATTCTTTTAATGCCGCTGAGATCATTCCAGTATCTTATCTCACGCGCACCGTAGGAACTGAACAACAGTTGCACACTGTCGAATTGATTATACCCGATCTCACAAATCAGCCACCCACCGCTTTTCAATAAATCGGACGCCCGTTCCGCCAATCGCTTCAAATAAGTCAACCCGTCGTCTTCATCGGTGAGTGCATTTTTCGGCTCATGTAATTTGATCTCATCGGCAAGCGAATCCCATTCATCTTTCGGAATGTACGGCGGATTCGAAACGACAAAATCATAATCTCCCGCATCCGGTATGTTCGCATCCGTATCGAGTATGTTTACCTTCCGAAAAGAAATTTTACCGTTCATCGAATGCTGCACGGCATTTTCACCTGCAACTTTCAGCGCTTCGTCGGCTACATCAATTGCTGTAATAGTTGCATTTTCAATTTCTGCCGCAAGCGTTATGGCAATGCATCCGCTTCCCGTCCCGATTTCAAGGATGCGGGGTGATTGTATGTTCGTCTCTTTCATCAAGCCGATTGTGGCTTCGACAATATGCTCGGTCTCCGGGCGCGGTATTAATACGCCCGGGCGAACCAGAAAACGTCTGCCGTAAAAATCGGTATAACCGAGAATATACTGCAGCGGTTCTCGCTTCACGCGTCTGCGAAAAAGCGCCCTATACCGGTCGAGTTCCTCTCGAACGAGCGGTTTATCGAAACGGGTATACAGATCGATGCGATTGCACCCGAGTGCGGATGCAAGCATCAGCTCTGCATTCAGACGCGGATTTTCGATACCGTTTTCCGTAAGATACTTCTCACTCCACTGAATGAGCGATAGTATGGTCCACTGATTTTCAATCTGGGTACTCGCCATGTGCACTCAAAATTCCGTTTATTCCGCCCGGGAAAGAAGTTGTGAGGGAAGAGACGATGCATACTCTATGGCAACCAGCAAGTCACATATCTCCGATGATACGTTTGTCAGGTTATCTTTGTTTGTGACAGCCACGATATAATATTTCGTTCCGAGCTGCTTTTTAAATTCATCCAGCAGCGGAATTATCTCATTATGATTTTTCGGGTGGATTGCCTGAATGAGAATCGGTCTTTCCTTTATTCTCGGATGAGGTATGATAATGTCCGGCTCGAATACTACGGCTTTCTTGTTCGGAAGCACGACATTGAATCTCTTGCCCCGATGTTTATGTTCCAATCCATTATCGTCAAGGTACTTGCAGATTTGTTTTTCGATTTTGCTTTGTGCTTTATGTTCCTTTTCCCACGGATCGAAACCTTTATACTTCTTGACAAGCTCCCGCAGTTTCTGATTAAATTTTTGATCCTGCGTTTGTTGTCCGGTATTATTCGCGCTGCTGCTACTGCCAACGCCAGCTCCTTTTCCTTTTCCTTTCCCTCGCCGTTTGCGGCGTCTCTTTTTCTTATCTTTATATTCAGTCGATTGTTTCTTTTGTTCGGTCACACTGCCTCGCTTTCCTTTATCTCATGATAATGTAAAATATTCGGACAATTTTTTTATCGATTCTTTTTTATCGGATTGACCGATCTTTGCTTTATCTATTGCATTTTTTAATAATTGGATCGATTCATCGTATACTAATCTATTTACGGGATACGGCGTTCCGTCTTTTCCTCCAACGGCATAACTGAACCGCGCCGGATCGTCAAAACTGGGCGATACGCCGTAAATCACTTCGCTCATCAGTGCAAGCGCCCGGAGTGTTTTCGCCCCGACGCCTTCGAGTCCGACAAGAGTCTCAAAATTACCGGGCTGCCGTTCGTAGGTTGAAAGTAAAACAGACTGCAAACGGTCGGGGCGAATATCACGAAACGTTACCCAATGCCGCGACGGCATTCTGAAAGTGTGCAGCTCAGCACCGGCAATAGTCGGAACCGCTGTATCGAAAAGATCACCCTGTACGGGTTTGTCGAGTCCGCGCGATATCCGGACAACCTCCCGTAAATCGCTGAGACCCTGTTTCGTCGGCTGATTTATTATTTTCACCGAATGTGTTCTCACATCCTCGCTTTTTCCTGCGGTCAGATCGAGCGCACCTTCTGTTTTGTCGGCAATGATACCGGCGTGAGGCTCGACGACAAACGACTTCACATTTGCACCCAACCAGTGATACCGCCGCGCATACCGCAACGACTCGTTCATTCCCTGCTGAACGACAGCCCATTCACCCGTACACGTAAACAAGATCGAGTGCGCATATATTTTATAGCCATCCTGCAAAACTGCCGAATCAACCTTAGCACTCATTCTGCTCGCATACATAAGCGGATCAGGATCTAT
>PWJF01000039.1 GCA_003560935.1 Ignavibacteriales bacterium | reverse complement strand
GCACAGAAAACCCTTATTTCTACACCGGATAACGCACATCCTCATTTTTGGGCATCTTTCTTCCTTTATTCTCCATGAAATTCTAAATCCACCTCTTGACAATGTCGTAAAATTGTAGTATTTTAAAATCGCTCATAACGCTCAATCATAAATTAATGGGAATTTGAAAGTGCAGCGCGTATTTTCTTTATTTATAGTTGTTGTAACTGTTTTTATCGGTCAATTACCGGCTCAGGAAACACAGCGTACCGGATCGATTACCGGGACGGTCATCAATGCGGTTACACGCGAGCCGCTCATCGGAACTAACATTGTTATCCTTGATACTACGCTTGGTGCGGCAACCGATCGGGAAGGCAGATTTACAGTTGAAAACATTCCTGTCGGGACATATGTACTCCGTGCATCAATGATCGGTTTTTCATCATCGACACAGACCGATGTCGTTGTCTCCACTGTTCGTCCGGCTGAAGTACGGTTTTCGCTAACCGAAACAAATGTTGAAATTGAGGGTGTGACTATAACTGCTGATTTCTTTCAAAAGATACCGGGAAAATCATTAAGCACTCAGACGCAGTCGAACGAAGAGATTCGCAGATTGCCGGGAGGTTTTGAGGACGTTGTCCGTGCGATCTCAATTTTGCCGGGTGTCGCACAGGTGCAGGCCGGACGTAATGATTTAATTGTCCGCGGTGGAGCACCGAGCGAAAATCTTTTCATCGTGGAAGGTATTGAAGTACCGAACATTAATCACTTCGGTACGCAGGGCTCGACAGGTGGACCGCAAAGTTTTATCAATCTCGATTTTGTAAGCGGTACCAGTTTTTCCACAGGCGGATTTGGTGTTCAGTACGGCGACCGGCTTTCATCGGTTTTACAAATCGACCTGCGCGACGGACGAAAAGATCGGTTCGGCGGAAAAGGAACTATCTCTGCTTCACAATTCGGATTGAATCTCGAAGGTCCTCTCAACGACGACGCCAGCTTCATCTTTTCAGCACGCCGCAGTTATCTCGATTTTATTTTCCGCGCGGCGGGATTCGGTTTCGTTCCCGAGTACTGGGATTTTCTCGGTAAGGTAAGCTATCGCATATCGAACAACGATCGCATCTCTGTATTAGGGATCGGCGCATTTAATAATGTACGTCTCTTCAACGATACTGAGGAACGGCGATTCGATAACTCACGAATATTATACAGCAATCAGGATCAGTTCATTGGTGGTGTATCGTGGCAGCGATTGATTCCTTCGGGATATATGACCGTAACGCTCGGTCAAACCTACGTTGATTATGCATATCGTCAGGACGATATTAATCTTGAAACGATCTTTCGTAATACCTCATACGAATACGAGTCATCGATGCGCGCCGATCTTGTATTACAGCTCGACAGGAACACCGAAATAAATGTCGGCACGCAAGGCCGTGTTGCACACATACAAAGCGATTTATTCCTGCGATCGTTTGAAACCGGCTTCGGCGAGGATCTGTCGGTTGATGAGGTTATGAGTACAACCGGATATAAATCGTCTCTGTATGCGCAATTGACCCGGCGGTTCGGCGATCTCAATCTAACCGGCGGTTTGCGTTTGGACTATTTTGATATGATTAAAAAACCGTTTGTTTTTTCTCCACGCCTGTCCTTAAATTATTCCATAACAGAAAAAACCGATTTTAACGCTGCTGTCGGCAGATATTATCAGGCGCCGTCGTACATCTGGCTGGCTGCACATCCGGATAACCGGAGGTTACGGTATATCGGTGTCGATCAGTATATTCTCGGCATAGATCATTTGCTGCGCGAAGATACACGTATCAGTCTTGAGGGCTACTATAAAAATTATTTTGATTATCCGGCAAGTAAATCACGAGACTATCTCGTTATGGCGAATACCGGTGCGGGATTCGGCGGTTCCGAGGAAGGTTTCGCATCATTCGGTATCGATCCGCTTGTCGGTGAGGGAAGCGGGCGGGCGTACGGCGTCGAACTTTTCCTGCAAAAGAAACTGTCCTCTGTTCCATTCTACGGTACATTCAGCATCAGTTATAATAACTCGTGGTATACGGCACTTGACGGCATATCACGTCCCGGTACGTTCGATCAACGATGGCTAATGAATCTCGGCGGCGGGTATATATTCAATGATCGGTGGGAAATAAGCGCTCGTTTTCGTCTTGCGACCGGCCGGCCGTATACTCCGTTTAATCAAGACGGCACACAGGATCCGGTATTATATAATAGCGCCCGCATCCCTGCGAACCATAGTCTTGATGTCCGGGCGGACCGGAGGTGGTCATTCGACAGCTATGTGATCATTACCTATGTCGATATTCAAAACATATACAATCGTCGATTCCGCGACGTACCGCGTTACGACAGGCGGTCTGGTATGATCGAAAAAACAAGTTCGATTGGCATTCTCCCCTCGATCGGTATAAGTGTGGAGTTCTAACTACGGGTGCCCATTGCCGGATACGGACGGAAGAATCGGGCAACATTACTGAATCCAATACAGTGGCAGTGGGCACCATAAATAATACTATTTTTTTATACAATATTACCATACATGGCATCAATTCTCGTTATCGGAGCAACAGGATACATTGGCGGTAGATTAGTACCGCGACTTATCGAGCAGGGTCATTCGATCCGCGTTCTCGTCCGTGATCCGCAAAAAATACAGGACCGCGGTTGGAATTCGGTCGAAACATACGAAGGCGACCTCAACCGGCCGGACTCGCTTTCGGGTGCATTCAAAGATATCGATATAGTGTATTACCTCGCACACGCAATGTCGTCCGGGAAAAAATCATTTGAACAATTCGACCGGTCAGCCGCGTGGCATGTTACGACACTCTGCCAACTCAATGGTGTGAAGCGTATCATATACCTCGGCGGCTTGGGTAAACGGTCGGAAAATCAATCGCCGCATTTACGAAGCAGACATGAAGTAGGGGATATTTTACGGGCGGGTTCGGTTCCGGTTACAGAATTTCGGGCTGCGATTATCATAGGATCGGGAAGCTCCTCATTTGAGATCATTCACCATCTTGTCAACCGTCTTCCCGTTATGATCTGTCCGAAATGGATCTACGTAAAAACCCAGCCAATTGCTATCCGGGATGTGCTTCAATATTTAATCGAATGTATCGACAAACCGCACACCGCCGGTAGAACTTATGACATCGCCGGACCGGACATTCTTACCTATGGTGATATGATGTTGACAATCGCACGTACGCTCGGTTTAAAACGATATCTGATCCCTGTTCCGGTCTTATCGCCGACGCTTTCATCGTATTGGGTCAATCTCGTTACGCCGGTACCGGCACGGATGGCACGCGTGCTTATTGAAAGTCTCCGTCATGAAACGATATGCGAGAATTCCGATGCACACGATGAATTCTCTGTCAAACCGTTAGGGTTTGAAGATGCAGTAAAACGTGCATTTAAAAAAGTAAGTCTAAATGAGATTGAATCCGCGTGGACGGACGCCACTCCCGCCATATTGCAATCATCGGTCGATCCTTCGCACTTGATGTCAAATCAGCAGGTTGTAACGGTCAATGCATCTTCAGATAAAGTGTTTTCGGTCGTAACATCACTCGGCGGTAATCGCGGTTGGTTATATGCAGATACACTATGGAAGATTCGCGGCTTTATCGATAAACAAATCGGCGGCGTCGGGCTCCGTCGTGGGCGACGTCATCCGACACAACTCAGTACTGGTGACGCCCTTGATTTCTGGCGGGTTGAGGAATGTCTTCCATCTAAACGGATTGTATTACGTGCCGAGATGAAAGTCTGGGGAAGTGCATGGTTGGAATTTGAAACGGAACAGATTGATAATTCGCGATCAATACTAAAGCAAACAGCGCGTTACTATCCGAAAGGACTCGCCGGTTTACTCTACTGGTATTCTATCTATCCGATTCATGTCCTGGTTTT
>PWJF01000552.1 GCA_003560935.1 Ignavibacteriales bacterium | reverse complement strand
CGCGATATGCTCGGTGGTATTGAAGGAGAATTGATTACGAACCAGGATACACCATTTACCATAAAGTTCGATAAGGTGGGAAGAAGAGACAATGGTCAACGCTATAGCGTTACACAAAGAGGGGGCGGTACGTTCACTATGCGTCATATTCCAGAGGGTCAGTATACGCTCTGGGTTTTCAGTGACCCTGAGGAGACCGGTACGTATAATTATGGAGAGGTCTTTCCGTTCCGCGGTTCGGCCCCGTTTGTTACCTATCCCGATACGGTACGTGTACGTGCCCGTTGGATTGTGGATGGTATTATATTAGATATGAGAGAATATGATGAGACCGACGTTTTTGATGCAGCGGAGGCACCTGAGCAATAGATGAGCTATACTCATACACACCGATTGACGCCAGATTATCTGTACTCATCAGGTTCTTCAAGTTCGCTCTGTTCCTCATTTTCTTCGTCGTTTTTCTCCTTTTCTTCCTCAATTATCTTTTCGGGGGGATCTTTTACAACACGGTCGGGAACAATCCATGCATCACGGAATCCTTCCGCCACGACATTCGCCAGAGTCCGGTTTGCCTGAGGGCGGGTTTCAAAATCACCGAGACGTACTTTGTAAAACGGTACTTCATAGACGACGTATATCCAATGATCGGTGAATATTGAATCTGCAACATCATAAACATCTTGGGCTGCCTCCATATCGGAGGTTGAATATAACTGGATCCGGAATCCCTGGATGAATGTCGGTGCCTCCGGTTCATCTATGTCCGGTATGTGTTGCGGCTCGAATGTCGGATCATCCTCTTCCTCCTGTTGTAAGGCGAACGGGGCGTTATATTCTGAGGGATCAAATTCCTGTTCATACTCGCGGAGGTTGTCTGCGAAATCATCGTCGTCCTCTTCTCTTATCACGTCGCGCGGAGCACATCCGGAGATAAATAGTATGACAGTTACTATAAAAGCAATAGAATATAAGATACGCATACACATCATTGTAATTTTCTGCGCTGGCGTTGTGTGATCTCAACTATCCATGCATCGATATACTCCGTTGGATAATCGCGCATGATGCGGTCACGAAACGCTCGCGCTTGTTCATAGTTGGCGAACTTTCCGACTGTTATTTTGTATAATTCCTCGGTCAAATCGTATTCGGTATTGGTCTCAAGGTTAAACCGCTGCTGAGCTTTTCGATATATTCTTTCGGCGTTCATCGGTTGTTTATACGCACCGATCTGTACGGTGTAATATTCGACCAATCCTGCGATATCACGTTCTGTTGTTTCAATGTCCTCTCTATATGTTTGAACTCTTACCGTATCCTGTCTCGCGGAGAATATACTCTCTTTGACTTCGTCGTCATCGACAGTATCGCTCACTACTGCAGGACTCTTACATCCGGCAATGGCGATCATAATAACTAACACTATAGTGACAAAATATTTAGACCGAATCAGTTCCATTTTCGTTTTCCATCTACACAAGTTATTATTTTTCAATTGGTTTTTAATCATTGACCCGACTTTTATGTCGGGGGGAATAATTTTTTAATATCCGCCTTGAGATCCTGAGCCGTTACCGCTTACAATTTTTACACTCGCACTTGCCCCGATACGGGTCGCACCGCTTGCGACCATCTCCTCGGCATCTTCGCGAGACCGGACTCCGCCGGATGCCTTTACACCCATTGTTGAGCCGACAACTTTTCTCATTAACCGGATATCACCTGCTGTGGCGCCGCCTTTGCTGAAGCCGGTTGACGTTTTCACAAAATCAGCACCTGCCCATTTGCTGAGCAAACATGCCTGTACTTTTTCTTCATCGGTTAACAGTGCGGTCTCGATAATTACTTTGACAATGCCGTTTGAGCGATGAGTCGTACGCACAACCTGGAAAACATCATTCTTTACATATTCATATTCACCGGATTTGAGCATGCCGACATTTAATACCATGTCGATCTCTTTTGCACCATTCTTGACGGCTTGTTCGGTCTCTGCAGTCTTGGTCTCGGTTGTTGTTGCACCCAGAGGAAATCCGACGACCGTGCAGACTTTTACTTCTGTACCGGCCAGATACCGGGCACAGAAAGATACATACGACGGGTTAATGCATACACTTGCAAAATGAAACTGCTTTGCTTCGTCACAAAGCTTACGGATATCATCAAGCGTCGCTTCCGGTTTGAGAAGAGTATGATCAATATATTGAGCGAGATCGTATGAAAGTATTCCTTTATCGCTGACGCCGATACCTGCAGAAATACGCGATGCGCCGTTAGCAATGATCGACTGTACACCTTCACTGTTATGTACAACACAATTGCCGTCGGTGCATATACCGTCCTTACAACGCGAGGTTTCGTCGCGGTATGAAGCAATCACTTCACGTAATATAGTATCTATTTTCGGATCCATTCCATTAAATATATAGTATATTTACCTAATTATCCACTCAGTTGCTCAGTTCATTCAGAGTTTCCCGGTGTTTTTCGAGAGTCTGATTAAATGTAGCGAGCTTGTCTTTTTCTTTTTCTACAACTTCTTTCGGCGCTCTGGCGAGGAATTGTTCATTAAATAATTTTTTCTCCACGTTGCTTGCCGCTTTTTCGAGTCGTTCAATCTCTTTCTTGATGCGTTTTCTCTCTATGTCGATATCAATAATATCTTGCAACGGCACGAATATCTCGGTACTGTTAACCACCGCCGATGCAGAGTAGGGCGGACGCTCCGTCGAGGATCCGACAACAAGTTTCGAGACTTTTGCAAGACGCTCAAGGTACGCACTGTATTTTTTTACAACGTTCTTCTTAGCGTTCTCTTCTACTTTCAGGTGAAGTTCTGTTTCCTTACCCGGTGGGACATTCATTTCTCCCCGGATACTTCGGACTGCCGAGACGATGTCCTGTATCGATGTAATTTGTTTTTCTGCGTCAGGATTAATTTTACTATTATCTGCATAGGGCCAGGATTCGGTCATGATGCTTTGCCCCTCTTGACGCTCGGAAATAGCCCACCATAATTCCTCGGTTATGAAGGGCATAAACGGATGGAGCGTGCGTAATGCCGTCTCAAAAATACGAAATGCACGAGCGATTGTGGCTTTCTGTACATCCGGTTTTGATGACTCATAAAACCGGTGTTTTATCATTTCAAGATACCAATCACAGAAGTCATGCCAGATAAATTCGTAGAGAATTTTAGTAGCTTCATTTACATGAAAACGATCGAGTGCTTTCGTGAGGTTGCTGATGGTACTATTCAATCTGCTTTCAATCCATTCATCGATTGCATCGGAGAACAATTTCTCATCTTCGGATTCGAACGGAATTTGTTCTTTATTCATGAGCAGAAACCTGCACGCATTCCATATCTTGTTAGCAAAGTTCCGACCGATCTCACATTTCTCGTTTGAATAAAATACATCCTGACCGAGCGGAGCAAGATACAAAACGGTAAAGCGGAGCGCGTCGGCGCCGTACGCATTAATGACATCGAGCGGATCGGGTGAGTTGCCGAGCGATTTGCTCATCTTCCTGCCTTCAATATCCCGGATAATACTCGTGTAGTATACGTCGTGAAACGGAACTTCTCCCCGGAATTCAATTCCCGCCATGATCATTCGTGCAACCCAGAAGAAAATAATGTCCGGACCGGTAACGAGCGTGTTGGTGGGGTAGAAGTAATTCAGGTCATCGCTTTCTTCGGGCCAACCCAATGTTGAGAATGGCCACAGCCATGAAGAGAACCAGGTGTCCAGCACATCTTCATCCTGCCTGAAATTACTACTATTACATTTATGACATTTTTCGGGATCGTTTCGGAGCACCATCATATGACCGCAATCGTCGCAATAGTATACCGGGATACGGTGTCCCCACCAGAGCTGGCGGCTGATACACCAATCTCTTATATTAGACATCCAATGGTTGTATGTTTTAATCCACCGTTCGGGGTGAAATTTTACCCGACCGTCGAGCACAACTTTAAGCGCCGG
>PWJF01000078.1 GCA_003560935.1 Ignavibacteriales bacterium | reverse complement strand
TTGCGGATACCACCAACCATACATATATTCGCCGGGAGGGGTCGGTCGATCAGGAACGGATCTATCGGGAATGTTCATCAAAAAAGCATCCCAATGTGCCCAATCAGCGCTACCGCCGATCGATTTATCGTATACAATCGCACCTAAATACAGATATTTGCCTTCCACAAGGAATTTTAAGATTGCATGTGTTGAATCCATTGCGACAACTCCACCTTCCGATCTCCACCCGCTATAGGGCATACCTGCACTTTCACCATATCTAATAACCCATGTCTCGGCTTGCTCCCACTCGGGTTCATCGAGCACGCCATCCATTGTGATGGTACCCTCGGGAACCGTACGTGCCCACATTGCATCGGTTCTTTCTATCATCTGGGCATGTGACTGAGAACCAATGACCAGAAGAAGAAATGCTAAAATAATAGCGCTGTATTTCATAATATGACTCCTTGTTTGTGAAGTGATGTAAATTATGTATAAACAATTACCACATCAAAAGCTATCCGGTGAACATCACCTCCTTTGGGATAACCGAAGATATTTTTTTTGAACATCCGCATGATTCACGTATTGATAGTTGTGTCGGAAAAACTATTTGTTCTTTCTTATTTATATTCTTGCCTTCGACAGCGCTAATGAGACGTTCGACTGCTAATATGCCCATTTCATTGATAGGGACATGAACGGTCGTTAACGAAGGTTTTACATACCGTGAGATAGGAATATCATCAAAACCGATAAGCGCGATATCGTCGGGTACGACAATGTCATTATCGTGAAATGATTTTAATGCACCGATTGCCATGGAGTCATTTGAGGCAAATACCGCCGTCGGACGCGGGGATGTTTTTAGTATTGAATGAGCTATGTCATATCCCGCTTCTTCCGAGAAATCTCCTTTGAACTCAAGATCGGCCGATGTCTCACAACCGCTTTTTGCAATAGCACATCGATAGCCGCGCAGACGTTCATCCGCTTCATAGTTGTCTATCGCGCCTCTGATAACGGCAATACGGTTATGACCATGTTGAATTATATGTTCCGTTATTTGATATGCACCGTTGAAATTATCGATCACAATGGAATCGAATGAATCATCTTCGACTATGCAGTTAAGAAGTATTACCGGAAGTGTTTTCGGGAGATTATTATGAAGAGTGTCAGCGCTTATTTGAGGGGACATTATAATAATACCGTCGACTCTCCCCCTCATAGCGGTAAGTGCCTCCTCAATCTCTTCAGGATTATTATGCGAACTTGAAAGCAGGACGTTATAAGAATGCTTTTGTGCCGTCTGATCAGCGCCGCGTATTACCTCTGAAAAGAACTCTCCAAATAGATCCGGGAGTATCATTCCGAATGTATCACTTTTTCTGCGACTCAAACTTCGCGCTGAAGCATTCGGTACGTAGTGAAGAGAACGAGCAATGTTTTGCACATGCTTGATTGTGCTTTGACTAACGAGGGCACTGTTATTAAAGACGCGGGAAACAGTTGCAATCGAGACACCTGCTTTTTGTGCGACCTCTTTAATCGTTGGGTACATGAGATAGACCCTTAGAAACACATTAATTTTAAATATGAGGTGGTTTTTGAATTGTAAGCGTTCACAAGAGCAGGTAAAAACAGGAATGAAAACGTTTACATTGTAACCGTTTTCATTATAAGAAGTATTTTATATTTTGTCAAGAGTTTCTGGAAAAATTTTGTGAAAAAATTGAGGTTTTCTTATAAACCAATTTACTAAATAGCCACGGATTTCACGGATTCCTATAAAATAGATCTGTTTAATTCGTGGCAGAATACCATTCTCAAGTGATCGCAATCCCGAATTGCATCAATTCACCCTCAGCACCTTCCCTCTCCCTTCCAGCACCCCGATAATATTCCTCGCCGCAATTTGTGCCATCTTTTCACGGGTTTCATCGGTTCCCGAACCCAAATGAGGTAACAACACAACATTCGGTAACGATATTAGCGATCTTTCGATTTTAGGTTCACGTTCATACACGTCGAGTCCGGCAGCAAAGATCTCATTTTTACGCAGCGCTTGTGCAAGCGCCTTTTCATCGACAACTTCACCGCGCGCGGTATTTACAAACACGGCGGATTTCTTCATCATATTTAATTCTTTCCTGCCGATCAGGTGATGTGTCTTCGGCGTGAGCGGACAATGAAGTGAAACAAAATCGGATTGTCTTAATAAAGTATTTAATCCTGTTTTGAGTGCTTTGAGTTTCCGTTCAAGCTGCGGTTTGCGGGTTCTGCTGTAATAAAGAATTTTCATGCCGAATCCCGCCGCCCGTTCCGCCATTGCACTGCCGGTCCTCCCGGCACCGATTATTCCGATAGTCTTTCCGGCGACCGGCTTTCCGAGCAGCAGCATCGGATCCCAGCCGATGAATTTCCCTTTCCGGGTCATCATATCGCCCGGAATAAAACAACGGGCAGCGGCAATCAGCAAACCGAAGGCTGTATCGGCGGTCGCCTCGGTAAGCACGCCCGGAGTGTTTGTGACGGCGATGCCTTTTTCCGAAGCGGCATCGACGTCGATGTTATTAAAACCAACCGCGTATATTGATATTACCCTGCAACGTCTCATCGATCCGATGACTTTTTTAGTAACCGGATCGGTCAACATACATAATAAAGCATCGACATGTTTCGTTGCCAGGAGGATTTCCCGCTGTGTAATGATGGTTTTCTTTCTACGGATGGTAATATCGTATCCTTTTTTACGCAGCAGTTGGAGTCCCGCTTCCGGGATTTGTTTCGTGACGAAAATTCTTTTCTTTGACGATTTCATTTGATTTCCCCATGTCCGATTCACATGAATAATTCGGTTTGCCGTTTAGCGTGATCGTACGATCCGGGCGTGTCAAGATCTATCCAGTGGTGTTGAGATTCCATCACTACCGCTTCCATATCGTTCGTTTCGATCAGCATTTTAATTCCCGCGCTGATACTATCTTTCCCGTTCCGCATCTGTTCTTTCATTGCCGCGAAGAATCGTCCGGTCAAACGAAAAATCCCGCAGTCGACGGCATTATACGATCGCAATTCCTTTCCGATATCGGTTATCGCTCTATCATCAATTTGAACTTTTGTCGCGTCGTTGATATCGAATATATCTGCTATGCGCGTATCCACAAGCAGAAGGTTTTTTTTCGACGGTTCGTTTGTAATTTTTTTCAGCGCACCGGGTGATACGATATGATCGGACATTGACAGAATGAACGGTTCATTTCCTACCGCAGGTTCTGCAGCCAGCACCGAACGTCCGTTGCCCTGCTTCCATTCATTATTCTCGATATATTCTATATTGAGACCGAAATTACCGTGCTGCGCCAAATATTCCACAATGCGTGCTTTTTCATAACCGATCACAGTAACGATATCGGTATGACCGATCGATTGAAAGTTCTCAAGTATTGTGGATAATATTGTGCCGCTGCCGTACGGCAGCAATGTTTTCGGGATCTTATTTGTCTGACCCCACATCCGGCTTCCCATACCCGCCGTTATGATAACGACTTTCATGTCAATTCCTCAATCAATGTTATTAAATCTTTATACCGGAATGTTCTCATGTCCGCCTTCCGAGTATAACTCAAAAACCTTCTCTTTAAAGCGTTCCGATGCGTTTCCGTCGAGTTTGTAGAAGAGACGTTCACGGTATTCAGTTTGCAGCGCAAGCATCTCCGGCGTCGGTCTGAGTGCCTGTTCAATTGCGTCGCGTATTTGGCTGCCTGAATCGATATGAATAAAAGCCCCTTTCAGGAACTCACGGTTGTCGATTTCCAGCAGCGGTTGTCCGTCGCTATGCACCAGGTTATCGCTTTCGAGATCGAATATAATTCCCGTTTTCCCCACCGCCAGAAGATCGAACACGGGCGTCTGGCAGCGGCGTATCAGATTGGGAATGTGCGGATAGCGCCGAGGCGCCTCACAGTAGCGCCGCCAGATCATCTGCCAGGGCCCGGAGCGGCCCGCCA
>PWJF01000283.1 GCA_003560935.1 Ignavibacteriales bacterium | reverse complement strand
GATAATCTCATACAAGTTGCGCATAATGTTGTTATCGGTGAAAACTGTACCATCGGATCAAATACGGTAATTGCACACGGCACCGTTCTCGGCGATAATGTTCAACTCGGCCGGGATTCCGTTTTATATCCTAATATCACCGTTCGCGAGGGCTGCAGGATCGGTTCACGCGTGATAATCCATTCGGGTACGGTTGTCGGCAGCGACGGTTTCGGATTCGCTCCTCAAAAAGACGGGAGCTATTCGAAAATCCCGCAAACGGGGATCGTGGTGATCGAAGATGATGTCGAGATAGGATCAAACTGTTCTCTCGACCGCGCGACGATGGGAGAAACTCGAATTTGTAAAGGCGTAAAACTTGATAATCTCATACAAGTTGCGCATAATGTTGTTATCGGTGAGAACACCGTTATTGCCGCACAAACCGGCATCTCCGGCAGCACAAAAGTAGGTAAACAATGTATCCTGGCGGGACAGGTCGGAATTATCGGTCATATTGAAATTGTGGATAATGTGATCCTTGCCGCACAGTCGGGAATATCGAAAACAATCAAGAAGGCGGGGACTTATTTCGGTTCTCCGGCTAAAGAACACAGCAGGGCGTTGCGTATCGAGGCAATAGTGCGTCAGCTTCCGGAATTAGCAAAAGAAATTGATGATTTAAAAAAAGAACTCGCACAGCTTAAAGAGACGACATTCCATAAATAGTAAGAGCGTATATGTTAGTTCAACAACGAACAATTAAACGTCCGATGACGTTTTCCGGTGTCGGTATTCATACCGGAAATATAACCAACATGACATTTAAACCTGCCCCCGAGAATACCGGTATTCGCTTCCGCCGTGTCGACCTTGGGGGAAAACCCGAAATCCCCGCGGATATCGATTACGTTGTCGACGTATCGCGCGGTACGACGATCGGAATCGGGGATGCGCGTGTGCATACGGTTGAACATGTGATGGCTGCGCTTGTGGGATTACAGATAGACAATATTGTCATCGAACTTGACAACAACGAACCGCCCATCGGCGACGGCAGTTCAAAACCGTTTGTCGATGTATTGTTGAAGGCGGAGCTTGAAAAACAGAATGCACCAAAAGATTACCTTATAATCGACCAAACAGTTTATTATAAGAATGAGGAAAAAGGCGTCGATATCGTTGCACTCCCGACGGATGATTTTCGTGTGACGATCATGGTCGACTATCAAAATCCCGCTCTCGGCAGTCAGCATACAAGTTTGTTCAGTCTTGAACAGGAATTCGTCTCGGAATATGCTCCCGCCCGAACGTTTTGCTTCCTGCACGAAGTTGAACAGTTGTACGAGCAGGGATTAATCCGGGGAGGTAATCTTGATAACGCCATCGTTATTGTCGACCGTGAATTAAGCAAGGATGAGTTGAAACGCATTGCACAAAAACTTGGAATATCCGGATCGGTTATTCTCGGCAGTAACGGAATACTGAACGATAATTCGCTCCGTTATAAGAACGAACCCGCACGGCATAAACTGCTCGATCTTATTGGCGATCTGTCGCTTATCGGTGTGCCGTTGAAAGCTCAGATACTCGCTGCCCGTCCGGGACATGCACATAACATTGAATTCGCGCGGATGGTAAAACGGTTGTACCGGCAAAAGAAGCTTGTCAGCAAATATCAGCATGAGAAAAAAGAAGGTTATGTTTTCGATGTAAATGCAATAAAACGTATCCTTCCGCACCGGTATCCATTCCTGCTCGTTGACAAGATAATCGATTTCGAGATGGAGGAACGAATCGTCGGTGTGAAGAACGTATCGGTAAATGAGGAATTTTTTCAGGGTCATTTCCCCGGATATCCGGTAATGCCAGGAGTGTTGATCATCGAAGGGATGGCACAAACGGGCGGAATCCTCCTGCTCAACGGAACGGATAATACGGATGGAAAAATGGTCTTCTTTATGGGTATTAACAACGCGAAATTCCGCAGAACGGTATTCCCCGGTGATCAACTTATATACGAAGTTACTATGGTAAGCCGTCGAAGCAAAACATGTCAGGTTCAGGGAAAAGCGTTTGTCGACGGCAAGTTGGTTGCAGAGGCGGAAATGATGGCGGCGATTGTGGATGCACCTGCTGCAACTACACAGAGGTCTACCGGCAACGGTCAGAACGTTGAACAAAATGAAAAAGAGTAACTGCAGCTATCAATCGTACCCCGGAAAGTTCAATACATGTCTTCAAACATTCATGCAACTGCAATTATCGATCCCGGCGCACAACTGGGATCAAACGTACAGGTCAGTCCATACGCTGTTATAGAAGGTAATGTAATCATCAGCGACGATTGCGATATCGGGCATCATGTGGTTATCGCGTCAGGAACGAGGATCGGCAACGGTGTTCGCATATTTGCCGGTGCGGTAATCGGAAACCCGCCGCAGGATTTAAAATACAAAGGCGAACCAACGATCGTTGAGATTGGTGATATGACGGTGATACGTGAATGCGTAACCGTTAACAGGGGAACCACCGCTACCAATATAACGAAAATCGGTAAAAATTGTCTTCTTATGGCTTACTCTCATGTCGCCCACGATTGTGTGCTTGGCGATGGTATTATTCTTGCCAACTCCGTCAACCTTGCCGGACATGTGACAATTCATGATCATGTTATTATAGGCGGATTAACCGGTGTGCATCAATTTGTTACGCTCGGCACACACGCAATGATCGGCGCATTGTTCCGTGTCAGCAAGGACGTCCCGCCGTATGTTCTTGCCGGCGGTCAACCTCTTTCATACGAGGGATTAAATCTGATCGGTCTCCGGAGGCGCGGTTTCAGCCCGAACGCTATTCAAAGTATAGCCGATACCTATAATCTTATCTATCGCTCCAAATTGAACGTGTCGCAGGCGCTGCAAAAACTTACTTCGATGGACGGGAAGATTTCCGAAATTGAAACGATCATCGATTTTATTCAGAAGAGCAAGCGGGGAATTATTCCCGCAAAAGTCCGCTGATTATGTCTGTATGGATCTTTGTTGATTCGGGTGACCGGTCCGGTTCGGAAAATATGCAGCTTGACGATTGGCTCGCACGTTCATGGTTTTCCGAAACCCGTCAACCTATCTTCCGTTTATATGGATGGTCGCCTCACATGCTCTCGCTGGGTTTCCATCAATCAGTAGATGAGGTGGATACGGTTGCATTAGCCCGTGCGGGATACGGCCTTATTCGCAGACCGACGGGCGGACGCGCAGTATTCCATGCCGATGAGATCACATATAGTGTTATTATGGACGCCACGCGAATGAGCGTCGATAATATCTATGAACGTATAAGCCGTGTACTTGTTTCGGGATTACGATCAGCGGGTTTTGATGTAGCGTTTGCCGGAGCAAAAAAGAATGTATTGTCGCACTATAGAGACCAAATGTCGGTCTCATGTTTTACCGCCAGTACTCAATATGAAATACAGCTTAACGGCCGGAAAGTTGTCGGCAGTGCGCAGCGCCGCTATTACCGGGAAGACGGAGGGATAACAGCGTTACAACACGGTTCGATCTTAACGGGACCGGAACATCATAAGCTTGTTGAATTTCTGAATATCGACGATGATGCAAAACACAACCTAAGAAAAATCATGCGGCGATCGAGTACAGACCTTTCGGAATCTAACAATGCACGATTGGATCGATCACGGATCAATTCATTTTTAAAAGAAGCCGTATTGCGGGATCTCGCAAACGGAAGATTCGAAGAATGCAGCCATTCGTATGTTTCTTCCCGGATGAAAGAATCATCACAAGGCATGGAGCTTATACAATGACGGTTGATGACACACCACGTAAACTGACAACGCTTTCAATACGTGAACGGAAACAATCCGGCGATAAAATCGCAGCTTTAACCGCATACGATTATATCACCGCCGCCTTACTTGATGAATCCGGGGTCGATGTCATACTCGTAGGCGATTCTCTAAGTAATGTATTCCAGGGGAATGAAACAACGTTTGG
>PWJF01000149.1 GCA_003560935.1 Ignavibacteriales bacterium | reverse complement strand
GTATTCGTCTATCTCGATATCCTGCAATCCGAGTTCTTCCAGTTCTTCTGCGAGCATTTTACCGAACTTGAGCTGTCCTTCGGTGCTGGGGACTGTTTCGGAGTTGGGGTCGGATTGTGTGTCGACTTGCACGTAGCGTATGAATCTTTCGACTGCTGTTTGGTTGGGAAGTTCGGAGGAGGATGCGTTGTAGATCATGATAATGAATACTATAGTCAAGAGCGAGTATTTTGTGAAATATGACATTAAATTTCTCCATGAAACTATAAATCAAGACGATAAAGTCAACTTATCATTAATTAAATCCAATGAAATGTTATTACATATTGTATAAAAGATACTTTCAGGATGGTGTTTTCGAGCTTTTTTAACAGCTTCGAGTAAATCCTTACCGGTATAAAAGTCTCCCGTTTCGGGTTCTATTACCGCAAGCTCGCCTCTTTTACTTTTTATTGAGTGAATTTTCCTCAAAGTGTTTTTAGAAGGTCTTCGTATTTCCGGTAATTTCATAGCATTCTCGGTAGTCAATTCTTATATATATTTAATTTACTAATTTTTCAACTATATTGTCAATTGAAGGAAATTTACATTCTTTATCGAGCGCTTTATTCAATTTTTGTAAATATTCACCCCGCGAAATACTCACCGAACCGAACTGCTCCATCACCGGCGTCATCATCTGGATGTCGAGCAGCATGTATCCCGTGTCGGTGAGCGCGTGAAGTAAGGCCGTCAGCGCAACTTTTGAGGCGTTCGTTTTCCGGTGAAACATCGACTCGCCGAAGAACGCGCTGCCGAGATGTACTCCGTATAGCCCTCCGATCAGATTGTCTCCGTCCCATACCTCGACCGAATGTGCATATCCCTCATGATGAAGATTTATATAACTTCGTATTATGGTATCCGATATCCACGTGTTTCTTCTTCGTGAGCAGGATTTTATAACATCGTGGAAGTCGCGGTCGGATGTGACGAGCCAATCCTTTTGTTTCATAAAAAGTTTCAGCGAGCGGGGGATTTTCCATGAATTGAGCGGTATGATCGCTGACGGATCCGAATAGTACCACTGCACCGACTCCGAGCCGGACTCGGACATAGGAAAGTACCCGCCGGCATAGGCGCTCAAGAGTAATTCGACGGGGATAATATCGACGGATTTCGCTCTGTGTGTCATGGTTGAAAAATATTGAATTTGGGGGAAAGAAGAAAGTCTTCTCATGCCCGTCACCCGTTATTTGAGATTGAGTTGCAAGCCGAATAGGGTTTGTGCTATTTACTTACTGAAGGTGACGGGCAAGTTCATTAAAGCGAATCAAAAAACTCACCAACACTTTGGATCGTAATTCCTCCAGTTTGCTTTGGTTTATTCATATATTTTCCGAAATGTTTTTGGTCAAGCGTTATCAGATGTGTCGCATTGCATAGAATGGCAGAAATCATGATAGGTTTATCTTTGTCGGGAAGATTTATAGGGCAGTGTTCGCGGCCGCTGTACGGTACCCGTTGTATCTGTTTAATTAACCGGATAAAACGATGAATACTATCCGGTGATTTGAGTTCGATATTCCGGCGGGCTTCTTCGATTGCATGGGTATTTGTGTATAATTCCCACGCACCATGTTTACCGGATGAAATAAGAAGTGCTGATTTACCCGCGGGATTATATGCGGACTGAAAGAGCACGTTTGCATCGAGAAAGAGGCGTTTCACGAACTCAAGCCGAGCTTTTTATAAATAGCTTTTTTTTCACTTGAGGTTAATGTATCCTCTTCCATCCAGCGCTCGATTTCCTCATCGCTGTAAATATCGATTTCGACAACGGAAGCAGGCCGGATAACCAGCTCGCCTTCGCGTTCTTCAATGGTCACAACACCGCCGGATTCCAACCCCAGCTTTTTACGCAGTTTTGAGGGCAGCGTAATCTGTCCCCGTTCTGATATGATGACGTTTTCTTTCATGATCTTTTCTTTCTGTAATACATATATTCCGTAATTCTGAAAATATGAAATAATATGTTCAAATTCAAATTTTGTGCTTTTGTGTTTTAGTGGCTATATTTTATTGATTCAATGAAGTTCACATTTTTATCACCTCGACAATGTAACGACCAACCATAGGAGAAATAAGCATGTTATCAAAATCAATCATTATTATACTGACAATAATTCTATCCGCACCGATTTTTTCTCAGGGAGTGACGGATGATGTAAAGAAGCTGCAGGATGACCTCGATGAGAAATTCCTCAACCTCCGGCACCGGCTCGATCAACTTGAGAAAAAGACCGACGACGTGCTCTGGCATCACCGGGTAGGGGATGTGGCGTATATCGACAAGATATTCATGACCGGTCCGCCGCCGCAGGGCGCCGAGAAAGCAAAAACTTTAATAGACCGAAATCCGGTAAAATTATGGACGTACGTTTTTATACCGAAAGACATCGATCCGGCGAAGCAATATCCGCTGCTGGTATTCCCGCGCGGAGGAGTCCACGCGAACTTCAATACGTATTACACACACATAATCCGTGAAATGATGGCGCAGCAGTATATCGTCGTTGCGATCGATTACCGGGGCAGCACCGGCTACGGACGTCTGACGTACGAGCGTATCGATTACGGCGGACTTGAGGTGCAGGACGTTCACGAGAGCCGCAATTATATGATCGAAAATTACAGCATTATCGATCCCGACCGCGTCGGTATAATTGGATGGAGTCATGGCGGAATGGTGACGTTGATGAACATCTTTCAGTATCCCGACGATTATGTATGTGCCTTTGCCGGCGTGCCGGTGAGCGATCTGGTTGCACGGATGGGGTCGAAGCGTCCGGCGTATGAGGACTTCTTCTCAGCCGACTATCACATCGGCGATATGGTACACGAGAACATCGACGAGTACCGGCGACGTTCGCCGGTTTATCACGCGCATAAACTACAAACACCGCTGTTGATACACACTAATACAAACGATGAAGATGTGCACGTTCTCGAAGTGGAAAATCTCATCAACAGGTTAAAAGCCCTCGATAAATCGTTCGAATATGAGATCTTCGAAGATATACCCGGCGGTCATTCGTTCGACCGGATGGATCACCGGACCGGACGGGACATACGTTTCAATATTTATAAATTTCTCGAACGGTATCTCAATCCCCCGAGACCGTTCAGGGATGTTAGGGATATGGAGCGGGCGGCGTATAGGTTTTCACGAAATTGAATAACCTCTCAGTATCGAAATGTAAAAAATGAACTTTGAGTCCGCTCCGAAGTGTATTACACGGTATTGATAGCTACGGATTTCACGGATTATTTTTAAATATAATAGAATTATATCCGTAATCCGTGTAATCTGTGGCTCAAGTAACTTTTTCGGGGTAGACTCAACTTTAATAGAAAATATAGTCCCAAAAAACTTTTATATTAGATATAAGCTGCTGTATTTATTGGACTTACGTTCGGTTTATGCTAATTGTAAATTCTATTGACAATTAGCAAAGTATGGATTATATTTAAACCATGATACCTCGTGATGCTGAAAATACAATCCTCTCTCTATCGAAAGAATACCCGGTCGTCGCAATCACCGGACCCCGCCAGTCCGGCAAATCAACATTGTCGAAACATGTTTTTAAGGACAAGAAGTACGTCAGTTTGGAAGACATTGAGACTCGTGATTATGCAACCAATGATCCGAAGGGATTTCTCGGCCAATTTCCGGATGGAGCGATACTTGACGAAGTTCAACGTGTTCCCGACCTCTTTTCATATATACAACTGATCGTGGATGAAAAGAAAATTTCAGGCCATTTTATACTCACCGGCTCACAACAATTCGGATTATATCAGGACATTACTCAATCTCTTGCAGGAAGAGTCGCTTCGGTTGTATTGCTTCCGTTTTCTATAGATGAATTAACGAATGCAGCATTACTACCTGATACCCTTGAAGAAATGTTATTGACCGGTTTTTATCCGCCTATATACGACAGATCTCTGAATCCT
>PWJF01000448.1 GCA_003560935.1 Ignavibacteriales bacterium | reverse complement strand
AGTTTCGATTGAATCAGCGGGAACACGTGATTCCTGACCACATTCCGTGCATAGCGGTCGGATCTGTTTGAGGTATCCACCCGAAAGGGTATATTCATTGACCCTGCATAGGTTTCAATCGCATTTCTCGAAATATAGATAAGAGGTCTGATGATCGAATCCCGTTTAGCAGGAATGCCCCGTAGGCCCTCCGGTCCGGCGCCTCTGAGCAAATTCAGAAATACCGTCTCGGCATTATCGTCAGCCGTGTGTCCTGTTGCGATAAAATCGAATCCGTGTTTCACCCGCATCTCCTCAAAAAATAAATACCGGAGATCCCGCGCCCACTGCTGGAGTGAACCCGTTGTGCGTACAGCGGGATCATCCGGATTGACCTTCTTAGCATATATCGGCAATCCTTTACTGCCGGCATAGTCGCGCACCAATTGCTCATCCCCCTCGGATTCTTTACCTCGTAAACCGTAGTTTACGTGCGCTACTGCGAGGGTTATCGCATATTCTTTTCTTAGTGCGAGAAGTACCTCGATCAATGTCATCGAGTCGATACCGCCGCTGACGGCAGCTATGATCTTCGACTTCTTATCGAATAGCTTATTCCTGGTGATGCATCGCTTTACCACCCGGAGAATATCATAGTTTTCAGTACTCATGCACCGGTTAAACATTTATATCAAAGTAATATAGAGAATAATGGGTAGATATTCAATAAAAGAGATTCTAAATTGGTATATTTTTTGACGGAATTGCATAGAAAAACAGAATTATGTATATTATTTATCTTTAATTTCTTAAAATTCGGGCGACGTGTCCGAATAGAAAAAACAAGGGGTCCCGCAGTCATCATCGGGACACGGGGTGTGTTCTTTATCATGTATTAAGTCACAATTGTGGAGGGCAGGAATCATTGAAAGCTCTTGGCATACAGTTAGCAGTCGAACTCTTCGATTGTGATGAGAATATTCTGAACGATAACAGACTTCTCGAGCAATCTATCGTTGAAGCGGCTACAAAAGCCGGCGCTACGGTTGTCGATAGCGTATTTCACCAATTTAATCCCCATGGTATAAGCGGTGCCGTTATCATAGCTGAATCGCACGTTGCAATTCACACCTGGCCTGAGTACCGGTACGCTGCTTTGGATATTTTTACCTGCGGCACCGACATCGATCCGGGCGATATTGCCGACGAGGTGAAGTATATACTTGGCGCCAACCGGATGCACGTATCGCGTATACTCCGGGGCGTTACCGTCGGCGAGCAGGAGCGGAGCTATGCACAAACACCAACGTAACTGACATGCAAGGTGCGATCAAGTATGAGGGAGGATCGATATATCTGGAAGAAGTTGGCCCGGAACATACAACCGTTCGATACAAACTAAAAGAGCTGCTGTATAGTAAGCGAAGTCCCTACCAACTTGTAGAGATAGCCGATTCGTATGATTACGGGAGAATGCTCATTCTCGACGGTTGTGTGAATGTATGCGAGTGCGATGAAGCGAATTATCATGAGATGATTGTACATATTCCTGTGCTGCTGCATCCCGGGCCGGTAAACGCACTGGTGATCGGCGGAGGCGACGGCGGAACTGTTCGCGAACTGCTGAAACACGATCGTATTCGACGAATCGATCTGGTAGAAATTGACGCCGAAGTTATCGATTCATGCAAACGCTATTTCCCATCACTCGCTTCAAGTCTTGACGATCCCCGTGTGCATGTCTATACTGAAGACGGTGTGGCATTCGTACACAAAGCTCAATCATCGCAGTACTCTATCGTGATTGTAGATTCATCCGATCCCGTCGGACCGGCGGAGGGACTCTTCACACTGGAGTTCTATCAATCCTGTCACCGGTTAAGCGACGATTACGGTATCGTCGTCGCACAATCCGAATCGCCGTATGTGTATCCTGAAATTTTGAAACAAATACACACTCTGTTTTGCAGAATCTTTTCTACCGTACTACCGTACCGCATACCCATGCCTACATATCCTTCGGGACAAATTTACATGATGATGGGAACGAAACAGGAGGTACTTTCTCTTACGAACGACGCTTCGCGGGTCAGAGAGTTCCTCTTGCGGAATGATTCCTCTCTTCGCTATTTAAATGAACAAATTCTTAATTCCGCCTTTGCAATATCGGGTGACCTGAAACGATTGTTGGTAGGAGAAATTTAGAATTCTGAATATATAATGCTGTAATTTGTAATAGAAGTGCCGGAAAAAATTACCTCCCGCAGTTTAAATTATCTTTCCTATTTCTCATAACTTACTAATTATTAATATGTTAGGGCATCGAAGTTTATTTTGGCATACATTTTGAAGTATAGTTTACCATAATAATCTTTTTTTCGGATATGACGTATTCTTATTCGTAATCAAATAATACATGATTAATTTGGAGGTCCAATGAGAGGATTGAATAAATTCACGAAGCAGACGTTCGTTTGTACGATAGGGGTGGCCCTGCTGGTCTTTTTCCTTACAGGGTGTACGTCTAAACCTACGGGTCCAGGACCTGACGGTCCCGTCCCGTCTATTATCGAAATAACTCCTTCATCGGGCACGGTAGGAACCGAGCTCACCATTACCGGCAGTGCATTCCGTTCTGATGTATCTGTCTATCTGGGATCTTTAAGTGCAGATAACGTCGAGGTGAGCAACGGTACGGTCATTTATGCTTTTGTACCTGCCGGTGTTGATAGCGGAGTAACGTACGATGTTACGATTCGCAACACCGACGGTACCGAGACTAAACGTGATGCGGCTTTTACCGTTATAGGCCCGACCATCCGGTATGTAAATGGCGCAACCAAACCATCGGGGAATCATGGAAGTACCGTTATAGTCGAAGGCTATGCGTTCGGAGATGTGCAGGGTGATGGAGCCGTTTACTTCTCCGACGGTAACGGCGGATTGATAGCTGCCGTGATTGCAAGTCCGGACGACTGGACAGATACATTCATCGTAACACAAGTACCATCCGGTGCCGAAACAGGAGATATTGTGGTTACGAACGCTACGGGAACAAGTAATGCACTACCGTTTACCGTAACCGAAACAGCAACATTCAGTCCGTCGGTTATTAACTGGTCTGAGACGACCGAGCTTCCGGAAGGATTGAGCGGGCATTCGGCAGCATTCCTTCCCGTTGCAACACAGAACGGCACGTCAAACTATGTCCATGTCGCAGGCGGAGCGGAGAGCTCAAATGAACCGCAAACCGGTGTTTATTTTGCTAATTTACAGCCGGGCGGACAGCTTGGTGCATGGCAGTCTGCAACCTCCTTACCGGTTGCTCGTGCATTTCAAACCGCGGTTGTCGCCTCGCCGTTTAACTCCCGTGTGAATAATGACGGCTACATTTATATACTCGGCGGAATCAGCGAGGTCGATGGTCAGCCGGTATCGACCATTTACCGGGCACCAGTACAATCCGACGGTAGTCTAGGCAGTTGGTCGACGGTACGGCAGCTTCCGGAGCCCGTGCATTCGGCGGGTGCGGCTATTTTCAGAAGCTGGATGTACGTTGCGGGAGGAGCAACGAACGATCATGAACCCGTATCGTCTGTTTATCGCGCACGCATCGATTCTCTTGGCATACTCGGGGAATGGGAACAGCTTGCATCACTTCCGTCGCCGCGGGCGTATCATCGATTTTCTTCGTTCGGCGGCTATCTCTATGCCGTAGGCGGAGATAACGCAGCTGTCAATCCGAATGATGGGAACTATACGAATAATGACAGTAAATTAGATCAGGTTATATATGCACGGATCAATCTGCGAACAGGAGAACTTACCGAAAGCGGCTGGCAGGTGAATTCGGAGACGTGGACGAAACGAACAAGCAAACATTCCGCACTGATGGCTGGTGGAAATGTGCTCATTACCGGAGGACTCTACAACGGCGCTCATACAGGTTCGTCCGAAAACTCATACGCTCAGGTTAACAGCGACGGATCGGTCGGCACATTCCAGGGGGCCACCGGAGCCAATACTATAACCAGCCAGGGGGGCGGGAACCTTTTTAATCATGCTGCCATTAGTTATGTAGATGCCGATGGGGTAGCCCGTGTTATGGTTCTTGGCGGTGACGATGTGAACAACAACGGAAATAAACGTAGTGCGGTGTGGTATTACTAACTATATAAAAAACCTGCAATACGTATCGCGGTTACATATCTTGTAAAGGCTCGGAAATTTTCTGATTATTTCCGAGCCTTTTTTATCGAGGTGAATATGAAAATTTTTATCAAAATGTGTGCTCTCATACTGATTTTACCGGTAATTTTGCCGCTATTACTTCCGGCACAGGAAACCGACCGATGGAATGTACTCGACCCCTTTCTGAAACATATGCTGCGCCATGAGGGTATAACACCCGATATGTTCCGGGCAAATTATTTTCCAGAGGCAATTGATTCGCTCTTCAACGGGGATCTCGATGATCTGATAGTTCATGTCGTAATCCACGGCCCGCAGAACATAATTGAACAGCTTAATATCCATAGGAATACAATATTTCAGAATTTCTCGACCGCTCGCGTCGGTCTGCAAAAACTCCACTATGTTGCAGGGCACAGCGGTCCGAGCTTGATCGAATACGGTGCATCGATGGATGTATTTTTGGATACCAGCCGATCGGAAATCGATGCCGTTCGTGTGCAGGACGGCGACGGTCTCGAGAGATCATATAAAGGAAATGGTGTCATCGTTGGTATAATTGATACGGGAATCGATATCTTCCATCCCGATTTCCTTTTCACGGACCCTGACCAGGGAACACGGATTCTGTCGGTGTGGGATACAACACTCGAACCGGATAATAACGAATCCCATCCCCCGGGGTTTGATTACGGCGTACAGTATACAAAGGAGGATATCGATGCCACGCTGACGGGTGAAACCGGTAATCCGGTACGCACCCGTGATTCGAACGGACATGGAACGCACGTGGCGGGTATTGCCGCCGGGAATGGAAGTAAAAGTGACGGGGTATATACGGGTATAGCTCCCGAAGCCGATATCGTCGTTGTTCGTGTACCAGCTTCCGGTATATCCAGTTCAGTCGTCATCGATGGAATGAACTATATTTTCTCACTCGCAGATGACCTGGGAAAACCTGCAGCGGTGAATCTCAGTCTCGGCGGACACGGCGGTGCACACGACGGTACAACTCCGCAGGAGAAAGCGATAACTGAATTTGTTCAAGAACCCGGCAGAGCGGTTGTTGTTGCTTCAGGCAACAGCGGCGGATTCGATATTCACAATGGAGGAATTCTTGCTCCGTCGGATACGGCGTCGACGTCGATGACAATAAATAATTATACTCCCACCAATACAAATTATCTGATTAATTTGCTTTGGTATGAAAATCTCGATGACCCGGGTCCCGGTCCGATTCCGGCGGAAACAATGAACCTAACGATTACTTCGCCAAATGGGTATTCGTTAAGCGTCGGTAGCGGAAGCAATGACACAAAAGATACCGACGACGGTAAAATTATTATTGAGTCATATGGAAAGAATGAAAAAGATGCACGCCTTTTTTATATAGAAATCACCGATACGGATGATAGTATTCCTCCGGAATCGGGTACCTGGGATATATCACTCGAACATGAATCCGGTGACGGGAATGTTCGATATAATATGTGGAACATTACATCAACCTTCGGTAACAACGTATCTTTTACGCCCTCAACCGGACGCGAGTATACGGTTACAATACCGGGAACGGCTGAAGGAGCAGTGACTGTCGGTTCATATATGTCAAAAAATAGCTGGACGGATATAAACGGAAATACCCGGTCGATTTCGGGTACAATAGGTGAGATATCATCGTTCAGCGGGGGCGGACCGACACGCGACGGCAGATTAAAGCCGATTATTACTGCTCCCGGGCAAATCATCGCAGCTGCATTATCAGAAGATGCATCATTCCCTTCAAGCAGGCGAACCGAACTGCCGGGTTACGTGTTACTGGAGGGGACGAGCATGTCGACGCCGCATATAACGGGGACGGTAGCGCTGCTCTTCGATGAAGATCCATCGCTCCATACATATCAATTAAAAGATATATTAACCTCGATCGCACGAAGCGATGATTTCACAGGTGCACTGCCTAATACTACCTGGGGATACGGCAAAGTCGATGTGTATGATGCGGTGGTGTCGACCGGAGCAATCGTATCCGTCGACGGAGTGCAGGAGGATATACCATCCTCGTATTTTCTCGAGCAAAACTATCCCAATCCTTTCAATCCTGTGACGACAATCCGATACGGTATAGCAGAGCGGGAACATGTGACGATACGTATATATAATTTACTCGGACAATTGGTGGCAGAACCCGTGAATAAAGAACATGAAGCCGGCAATTATAATCTTTTATTCGATGCATCACATTTATCGAGCGGCGTATATTTCTATACGATCGAGGCAGGTGATTTCACAAAGACAATGCGAGCGACTTTTATTAAATAAATAGTAGAACGGTTACATAAATAAAGAGGCCCGGAAGTATTCTGTAATCTTCCGGGCCTTTTTATTTGATGTTTATGATCTGTTTATTTGAGCAACATCATACGAATCATTTTTTGCACCTCACCTGACTCAAACGCTGCAATGTAGATGCCACTCGGTAACGATCCCGAGTGGAAGGGAACGCTATATTGTCCGGGTTCTTTCATTTCGTTTACCAGAGTTGCGATCTTCTGTCCGAGCACGTTGTAGATATTTATTTGAACATGTACTCTTTCAGGTATGTCATATTGAATAATCGTTTCCGGATTAAACGGGTTCGGATAGTTTTGATGCAGTGCAAATTCAACAGGTATTTGTCTGTCTTTATCGACTGTTGTAGGTGTTCCGACATAACTCGATGGCACCATAACGATATCCGAAAAGTGATCCACCTCGGCCATAAGGATCCGCTCTACCTCGTCGCGAACACGTGTGCGTACGCCGGTCGTATCGAAGTTCCCTTCCGTATCTCTGTATGCAAGGACGAAAGAACTAACCTGTTCACCGATAGAAGTAGGCAGGTTTTCAGGAATCGGCAGGGTTAATTCTATCGGTTTTTCGAAATAATAGGGACTTATCTCTCCTTCATCCGTTGAAACGATAAACCGGACGGCGCTTGCGATCTGATCCCCGAACGATACGGCATTATCGGCGAGTGTCGCAAAATCCGGGACTTTGATAGTCAGGGTAATGTTCTCATTCAGCGATCCTTCCGGAAAGAGCAGTTTCCCTCCGTTCAGATACTGGAACGGGAATGTCAGACCGACGATATTGAGCGCGGTGCCTTCGACAAGTTCCGATAAATCTGCAACCTGTCCCGAGGGTAACTGTACTTCTACAGTTATAGTATGTTTATCTTTATCTTCGTCGTTGTTAAGTGCGGATGAAGGAATCATCACGATATCCGAAAAATGATCCACTTCGGCCGTAAGGATCCGCTCTACCTCGTCGCGGACACGTGTGCGTATACCGGTCGTATCGAAGTTCCCTTCCGTATCTCTGTATGCAAGGACGAAAGAACTAACCTGTTCCCCGATAGAAGTAGGCAGGTTTTCAGGAATCGGCAGGGTTAATTCTATCGGTTTTTCGAAGTAGTAAGGACTTGCGTAGTCGTCCCCGTTGTTCACGCGCAGGCGGATTGCGCTGGCTATGTTTTCACCGAAATTGACGGCGTTTTCCTGCAATGTTACATAGTCCGGGATCTCAATATCGAGTGTGATATGTTCGTTTATCGAACCCTCGGGAAATAGCAATTTCCCGCCGTTGAGATATTGAAACGGAAAAGTCATTCCGACTATATCTACCGCCTCTCCTTCAACCAGTTCTTCTACGTTAGCTACCTGTCCGGTGGGAAGAATGACCCGAACGGTAATCTGGTTTTCTTCCTCCGCAACGAGTTGTGTATTGAAACCGAATAAAACAGGCAGAAACAGTAGGGTAAAAGCGGTTTGTAGAATTGCTCTCATAATGCCCTCCTCAAAATGTTGAACCAACATTAATTAATTTTAATGTAATTTGATGAAAATGTCAACCAACTTTCTCAGATAAATGTGACAAAGATCATACCAAACTGCCTTACTGTTTATATCTTATTTAAAATCAACAGGTTATTACGATCCGTTATATTGTAAAAATGGTTTAATACTGCCGGATAACTGATTTTCACGCACTTCATACGTGTAATTCCCGCATTAAATTGCCCGTTCATCGTATTTTTCTGCCTATGATATTGGATATGATACAGAAATATTGTTGAATATTATCTGTTTTCGTCACTTTTTGATATTTGGCATGTAAATTGATTAGAATATTCTAATAAAAGGTATATTGTTCAATTTGCAAACAACCATAAACAATCATAAACAACGGGGGTAAAGATGAAAACATCCTATATAGCTGTAATAACGCTACTGGTCGGCATCGCACTTATTATCGGATGCGATACCATGACGGGGCCGGGTTCAACCGGTAACTTTGTTCTGTATCTTGCGGACGCACCGGGGGAATTCGATGAAGTTAATATCGTCGTCGAACGCGTCGAAGTTCATAAGGCAGACGAGGGTTGGATCACCATTAATAACGTGCCGGATACGTATAACCTGCTTGAGCTGACAAACGGTGTAACGGCTGTCCTTGGTGAAGCGACACTGAATCAAGGGAAATACACCGAAATTCGTCTATTAATCGGTTCAGGGAGTAATGTTGTTCTTAATGACGATACTCTTAGTCTTGCAATTCCCAGCGGTATTCAAACCGGGTTAAAATTAGTTCAGGTGTTCGATATAGAGCCCGATTATACGTATGAATTGCTTCTCGATTTTGATGCACACCGGTCCGTACACGAATTGCCTCAAACCGGGCATTACGTTCTTCAACCGGCATACCGGTTACAGCCGATTGCAACATCAGGGTCGGTTGCCGGTAGTGTGCTGCCTGCCGAGGCACGAGCAGTTGTAACTGTGTATGAAAACGGCGAAGTTGTTACTACCACGTACGCGGATGAGAATAGCGGCGAATTTAAAGTCATTCATCTACCAGAAGGATCGTATTCGTTCCATTTTGAGGGACGGGAAGAAGGATATGGAGAATACATGATGGATGGGGTAACGGTGAGTGTAGGCGAGACAACCGTATTGAATGCCGTAAATCTTTAAATAATAGTAAAACTGATTCGCATTACGGGTCAATAAATAAACAGCCCGGCAATTTTTCAAAGAGGTTTGATAATTGCCGGGCTGTTTGATTTTTTGTACCGGAGGAGGGACTCGAACCCCCGACACGTGGATTATGATTCCACTGCTCTAACCACCTGAGCTACTCCGGCGTGCTCAAAGACCTAACAATATAAGGCGAAATGGCGTAAAAATCAATAATTGTTGTTTAATCATTGACCCCGACGTTTTTTGTCGGGGGAAATAATAAGCTATTTGAAGTTGTCAAACAGTTTTGCTATACTATACATCTTAAATCACTTTGAACATGTCGGGATCATAATACACATGTCGGTTGCCGTAAAACCTGAACGATGGGTGCTGAATCCGCCGAAAGTCAAAACTCTCGATGAATCTTTCAGGCGGTGTAAGTATATTGCCCGCAGACATTATGAGAACTTTCCGGTCGGCTCGGTTCTCATACAGCGCCAACTGCAGCCCTTTGTGTTTGCCGTCTATGCATTCGCCCGCACAGCCGATGATTTTGCCGACGAACCGGGGTATTCCGATGCCGAGCGCATTTTATATCTGAACGAGTGGGAGGAGCTTTTCATCCGGTCGCTCGAAAGCAAGACACGCCATCCGATCATGTGGGCAGTATCTGAAACCATCCGGGCGAAGGACCTGCCCGTACAGCCGTTTCTCGATCTGCTCTCTGCATTCCGGCAGGATGTAACCGTTAAACGATATAAATCATTCGACGATCTGATGGATTACTGCCGCCGTTCGGCAAACCCGATCGGTCAATTGTTATTGCTGATATTCGGATACCGAGATGCAAAACTGTACAGATATTCAGATGCGATATGTACCGGTTTACAGCTTGCCAACTTCTGGCAGTATGTATCGATAGACCTCAAAAAAAACAGGATCT
Source organism: Ignavibacteriales bacterium (assembly GCA_003560935.1). Lineage (GTDB taxonomy): Bacteria > Bacteroidota > Ignavibacteria > T3Sed10-11 > T3Sed10-11 > T3Sed10-11. Next base: position 5,058 of record PWJF01000448.1, on the reverse strand, counting down.
ATTTCCCCGACGAAGATATGCTTTCATACGGGGTAAGTGAGATGGATTTTTACGGGAAGAAGAGCACTCAATCTTTTAAGGATCTTGTCCGGTTTGAAGTCGAACGAACGAGTGCTTTGTTTAAAATGGGAAAACCATTGATAAAAAATCTTCGCGGGCGTTTCAGATATGAGATCAAGTGTGTGTTGATCGGCGGCAATACGATACTTCGGAAAATCGAGAAGCTTGATTACGATGTCCTGAATTCCCGCCCGAAATTATCGTTATGGGATACTCCCTCGCTTTTATATCAATCGTTTTTTAATCAATGAGCGGAGCGAATTAATATCTGCGTACTTAATTATGCCGAAGTCCATGTCCGTTGAAACAGCCGCTGCCATTACGAAAAAAAGCCGTTCGAGTTTTTACTACTCCTTTAATCTTCTGCCAAAAAATCAACGGGATGCCATTTATACCGTGTATGCGTTTTGTAAAAAAACGGACGATATCGTCGATGAAGGTAACAAAAGTGTTCAGGAAAAGGAAGTATTGTTGACAAAGTGGCGACATGAGCTGGAAAAATCAATCAACGGGGGATCGTCGCATCCGTTGTTAAATAAACTGAGCATTACAGCGAAACACTTCAATATACCAGTTAACCATTTCTCCGAGCTGATTAAAGGTGTTGAGATGGATTTGAATAAAAACCGGTATTCGACGTTCGACGAATTATATACTTATTGCTACCGTGTTGCGTCAACGGTCGGCTTAATGTGCGCCGAAATTTTCGGTTATACAAAAGATAACACAAAACAGTATGCCGTCGATCTCGGTATTGCACTGCAGCTCACCAATATTATGCGGGATGTGAAATCGGATTTAAAACGTGACCGTATTTATTTACCCCAGGAAGATATGATGCGGTTTCATTACAGCGAGGATGATTTGCGGAACCATGTATACGATGAACGCTTCGTCGGGCTCATGCGATACCAATCCGAACGCGCGCAATCATTTTATGAGACCGCTAACATACATCTTGCCCGCGAAGACAAAGTGCATTTCTTTGCCGCGCGAATCATGGAAAAGATATACTTTTCAATCCTTCGGAAAATCGAACGGAATAATTACAACATATTCCAGGATAAGATCCGCCTCAACCGGTTACGCCAGCTTCTCATCGCATTAAACGTCTGGTTCAGTCACAGAGTACTGCCTGTTCGATGAAAAAGGTTATCGTCGTCGGCGGCGGATTAAGCGGACTTGCCGCTGCCGTTAAACTTTCTTCAGCCGGTTATAATGTGCAAATACTTGAGCAGAGCGCATCTCCCGGAGGCAGAACCTACTCCTTCCGCGAAAAACAATCCGGCGATATTCTCGATAACGGTCAGCATTTACTGCTCGATTGTTATACGCACACCCTGAAATATGTGTCTCTAATCGGTACACAAAAGTATATTCATATAGAACCCGAACTAAAACTCATGTTTGTACATCCCGAATGGGGTTCGGCGCACGTACATGTGTCACGAAAGTTGCCCCCGCGCCCGGCGTTAATCGCGGGCTTATCGGGTTATTCGTTTCTCTCGTTTCGCGACAGAATCAAGTTATTGAATATTGGCCGCCGGCTGTTTAATGCCGATGAGAAGTACATGCAAAAAATATCAGGACTGACGGTTGAGGAATGGCTCCGTGAGATGAAGCAAAGCGAGAGATTGAAAAAGTGTTTCTGGTATCCGCTCGCCATTGCGATCATGAACGAATCGCTCGATCTTGCATCGGCTGAAGTTTTTGTAAGAACGATGAAGATAGGGGTGTTTGATGCAAAAGGCCCGTCCAATATTCTTACACCACTTCGGGGATTGAGCGATGTATTCGTCTATCCCGCGGTAACATGTATCTCAGAAAACGGAGGGCGGATTGATTGTAATAACCGGGTCATCGAATTACAATATGACGGGAACGTTGTGAAAGGTGTATTGCTGCAGGGAGGTACGGAAGTAACAGGAGATGCATTTATTCTTACGGGACAGCCGGTACATATGCATTCATTGTTCGAAACTGCAGGATTACATTTTCAGAATAATGCATCGTACGTTCCGATCATTACATGCAACATCTGGTTCGATAAAGACATTGATATCCCTTCGCGGGCGGGTATGATCGATACAAAGTTTCACTGGGTGTTTAAAAAAGATCCGTCGTTCGCCGATTCGGACGGACATGGATATGTGTCGCTTGTTATGAGCGGAGCGCGGGAACATGTCGGAATGGATGGTGAGGAGTTAATGAAACTCGCATTGGATGAGCTTCGATCCTGTTTTCCCTCTCTGCGCGATGCGAACGTTAAATATTACCGGATTATTAAAGAACGCCGTGCAACGGTATCGATAACGCCGGATATACAAAAAAAGCGTCCGGGAAATAAGACGCGATTTGATAATTTATTGATAGCCGGCGACTGGACGCAAACCCATTTGCCCGCAACGATCGAGGGAGCGATTATGAGTGGTTTTAAAGCGGCGGAGTGTGTTATGGAACACAGATGACACAGATGTCCGCAGTTTATTTTTATTTATCTGTGTAAATCAGCTAAATCTCAGCCAAAGGCTGATGAGCCTATGGCTCAAGTGTCGTCAGTGTTCTATACAATCTTAACAAATTCTCGGCAGTTGTTCCCCTGCCAACATATCTACTACACGATTTCCGCCGATCGATGTTTTGAGTAATACGTACCCGTGATGATCGTCAACTACCTCGCCGATGATCCGTGCATCCTTTCCCTGCGGATTTTTGCGCATTACATCGACTATCTGTTCGGCTTCCTGAGCGGGAACTACCGCCAACAATTTCCCTTCGTTAGCAACGTAGAGCGGATCGAGTCCGAGTATTTCGCACGCTGCTTTTACCGATTCGGGGACAGGGATATCGGATTCGTGCAGTGTGATACCTTTCTTTGATGATTGTGCTAATTCGTTGAGAGAGCTTGACAATCCGCCGCGGGTGGGGTCGCGCATCCAGCGTATATTCTTGCTGACGTTCAACATATCCTGAACGAGATGATTCAGCGGCGCCGTATCGCTTTCGATCGCGGTTTCGAATTCCAATCCCTCGCGTACCGACATAATAGCAATGCCGTGCTCGCCGATCGGACCGTTTACGATGATCCTGTCTCCCGGTCGTACGCTGTGGGGATTAATTTCTATGCCTTCCTCAATAACACCGATTCCCGATGTATTTATGAATATCTTATCACCTTTGCCTTTTTCGACGACCTTTGTGTCGCCGGTAACAAGCTGCACGCCGGCGCGTTCGCAAGCGTTTTTCATGTCGGAAACGACACGTTCGAGTTCTTCCATCGGCATACCTTCTTCAAGGATAACGCCCGCGCTGATATAAAGCGGCTGCGCACCGCCGACAGCGAGGTCGTTTACCGTGCCGTTCACCGCAACATCACCGATACTGCCGCCGGGAAAGAAAATTGGATTTACGACATAGGAATCGGTTGTGAAGGCAATACGCGTTCCGTTGATATTTACAATAGCTTGATCACCAAGAGGGGAGAGGAACTCGTTGGTAAAGGCGGGAAGGAACATCGTGTTGATAAGTTCAGCGGAAAGTTTACCGCCGCTCCCGTGTCCTAACAATATTTTGTTGTTTTTCATATTCGTTGATTGTCTTTCGAAATCCGATAATTCGAAACTCTAAACACGAAACACGAATTGTTTTTTAATCACCGAAGGTAAACAACTATCCAACACTGGTTCGGTATCTACCGTAATTATAATACGCTGCACACGCCCCTTCGGACGAAACCATAGTTGCACCAAGCGGCGTCATAGGAGTACATTCTTTCCCGAATGCAGGACACTCATGAGGTTTTTTCACTCCCTGTAATACGAGCCCGCTGATGCAGAGTTCCGATTCTATTGATTGAATGTTTGCAATATCGCTGAAAACCTTCTCTGCATCGTATGCCGAAAATTCTTCTTTTAATCTGTACCCGCTGTTGGGCACGACACCGATCCCGCGCCAGGCACGGTCCCCTATCTCAAATACTTTGTATATTGTCTCCTTCGCAGGAATATTTCCCTCACGTTTCACAGCACGGGTGTATTGGTTCTCTACTTCATATCTGCCTTCCTCGAGTTGCTTGATGAGCATGTAAATTCCCTGCAGCAAATCGAGCGGCTCGAATCCGGTGACGACCATCGGGACTTTATATTTCTTTGCCATGGGCTCGTACTCTTCGTATCCCATCACTGCACACACATGACCGGCAGCAACGAATCCCTGTACGCTGTTGAACGGTGAGTCGAGCACCGCCTCCATTGCGGGTGGGACAAGCACATGAGAGACGAGGATCGAGAAATTTTTTAATCCGAGTTGCTTTGCCTGCCAGAAGGCCATCGCATTCGCAGGTGCCGTGGTTTCAAAACCGACCGCAAAAAATACAACTTTTTTATCGGGATGTTTTTGTGCGAGCTTCACGGCATCGAGAGGAGAATAGACGATGCGGACATTACCGCCGTCAGCCTTCACCGAGAAGAGATCTTTGTGCGAGCCGGGGACACGGAGCATATCGCCAAACGATGTGAAGATAACATCCGGCCGTGATGCGATCTCGAGCGCTTTGTCGATCATTTCAAGCGGAGTGACGCAGACGGGACAGCCGGGTCCGTGAATCAAGGTGATCTCTTCCGGTAGGAGTTGATCGATCCCGGTCTTGACGATCGTATGCGTTTGACCGCCGCAGACTTCCATGACCGCCCACTTCTTTGTGGTTATCTCGTGTATCTTTTGTACCTGTTTTTTAATCAGGTCGGCGTCGCGGTATTCGTCAATGTATTTCATTCCACATCCTCCCCGCCGAGTTCTTCACCGAGTGCGCCGATCTGTTTCAGGTAAGAGAGTGTTTCCATCGCCTCCTCCTCGTTCAGCTTGCTGATGCCGAAGCCGACGTGCACGACCGTGTAATCTCCGACGTTACAGTCGGGAATGTACTCGAGGCAGACATTCTTCACTACGCCGCCGAAGTCGACCTTGCCCATCTTTAGTCCGTTCTCTTCGAAGGTCTCT
>PWJF01000228.1 GCA_003560935.1 Ignavibacteriales bacterium | reverse complement strand
CTCATGCTGCACAGACAAGGTCGAGAGGTCGGCAGATAAGGTTTTAAGGCAATTTTAAGGGGGTCATATCCTTTGTCAAGCAGGAAAACATTATGCTGGCTGCATCCGGCAGCCCGACACACAGCTTGCCAAGCTGCAGGTTATCCTGATATGGCATCTCATAACCCTGGATAAGGAGGTACCTGGATGGCCGAAAACAAAGATGAATATATCTACAGGCTCAAGGCCAGAATCGATGAACTGAACAAAGATTTGGACAGGCTGACTGATGATGCTGCTCAGGCCGAGGGTGAGCTCAGGGACGAATATAAGCAGCAGATGCATGAGTTGCGAAAAAAATTGAAAGAGTTTGAAGGCAAGGTTGCTGCTGCCCAGGGTGCGGATGATTCCGGCTGGGAGGATCTCAAGCAGGGCCTGGGCAAGTCCTGGGAAACCTGGAAAAAGAGCTTCTCCAGGGCCAGGGAGGAGTTTGAGCGGGCGTACAGGGAAGGCCGGAGCAAAGATAAATGACAACGGTCAGCAGTACTTCCGGACCCTGGGAGATGACCGACAATCATCTTGCCAGAAACCTTAATGTTTTGATGCGCTAAGTGCATATTCCCTGTGCAGCGTCGATGGATCAGAAATTATCTTCTGACAGGAGAGGATAAGTATGAAGAATATCAAGCTGGTTTTGATCCTGATTTTAAGCCTTGCTCTCGTTCTGGTCGTTGTTCAGAACACCGCACCGGTGGAAGCACGCTTTCTCTGGCTGAAGGCGGAGATCCCCGGGATTGTGCTGCTGTTTCTCACGGCTCTCGGCGGATTTGTTCTGGGATTGCTTGCGGCGCTGCTGCTGGGCTGGTCCAGGCGAAGGCCCCCTGAGCCCGGAAAAGGGGCTGAATGACCAGTACCCGGCATTCACAGAGTGCCGGGAAAGAGTTAGAAAAATACGTTCAGGGACCAGAATTATCCGGCATCCACTTTATGAGTTCTTGTGCAGCGCTCAGAGTAAGGGACACTCGTGAAAAGTGGGTGCCGGATTGACTTTTTGCAGCTGCGTTAGAAAAGGTCGGTCCCAGGGTCTGGAAAAGGTTGGAAAGGCACGGTCGTCAACCGGTCCCTGAAGACTCCAGCCTGGCAAGTCTCTGCTCGATCTCGGCTAAAATCCCGTTGGTTTTGTCCTGATCGGTCTTCCTGCTGAAAGCGGGATTGTTCGCCCACCAGTCCATGCCCATCTCCTTTGCCTTGTCCACTGAACAGATCACCAGACGCAACTGGATGGTCAGCAGTTCTATGTCCACCAGGCTGACCTTGATATCGCCCGCAATAACCACTCCCTTGTCCAGCACCCTCTCAAGCAGGTCGGCAACATTGGTGGTCTGGACGGAATGCTGGGCCGCGCGCTGAACAGCCATTTCAGCTCCTTGATAAAGGTTGATGATTTAACAGGGGCTTGGGGGCCAATGCCCTCAGAGCAATCTTCCCAGAGGCCCGAGGTCCAGGTTGAGGTCCTTCAGCTCCAGGCCGAACTCCTTTCTGAGCCTTTCAATCTCCTCTGCCTGCTTCATCAGGGTCAGGCCGACGGCTTCGATTTCTTCCTCGGTCAGGGTCCCGGAATCCATGCGCCGGATGGCCTGGCGTTCAAGCAGTTCGTGGATGAGCCGGACCAGGGTCAGGACCAGCCGGCCCAGGCCGTTTTTTTCCTTGTCTCTGTCAAGCTCGATGCGCTCCCCGGGCTGGCCGGGTTTGTTCACAGCACTGAAAATGGCTGCCGAGTTGTGCATTATTCCGGAAAAATCACTGAGCGCACTGGAATCGATCTTGATCTGTTCTGATGGCTTCATCGGCAATCACTCCTGTTTGGGGACAAAACCGCAGCAGGGCCGCCGGGCCCGGGTCTTCCGGGGCTGACTGCCCGGCCGTTTCCACCGAGGTCAGCACGACCTGCAGCCCCAGATATAACAGATCCACGTTGGCCACTGAGATGGTTATCTCCCCCGCGACAACAGCCCCTTTATTCAGGATGCGGTCAAGGGCCTCGCACAGCGAGATCTGTTCTTTGTCCTCAGGATGGATATCCGGGATCGGGTCGTTCATACAAGCCTTGCGGGTTCAAAGTTCCAGGTTCATGGCCGCTGCTGTCCACAGTTCATAATCCTCAACTGTCCGGACTTGCCGTCGTTTGCCTTTTTCCTTTATTCACCTGGAGTACCGTACATGGCCTTCCCAAGCTCTCCCAGGGCGTCCAGGCCGCGGGGCTCGTCCCGGCGGTAAACCAGGGCTAGGCTCATGTCCGGACAGGACTCCTGGTATTTCCTGTTGATTACTGTTTCTTGCAAGGATAATGCCGTACACAGCCCGCACGATGATTCCGGGGTGGCCATGTTCAGGATGAGCACCGGGACGCTGAGCCCGGTTTTATTGCAGGACCTAAGCAGATCCATGGTCTCCTCATGGGCCATGCCGGTCAGGATGCTCACTGCAAACAGGGACGAATCCTCGGGGCTGCTCAGAATGCGGCAAAACTTCTTCAAATCCCTGGACAGCTTGACCAGCCTGTTTGCCAGGCCGGGAACATTAAAAACAGCCTTGTATTTCAAAAAGATGTTGAAAAAGACCTTCAGCCACTGGTCAATAAGCTCAGGCATCTCCAGGAGCCGGATGAGATGGCCCGTGGGCGAAGCATCCATGATGAGCGTGTCGAAGCGGTTTCCCTCGTAGAATTCCATGGCCTTGCACAGGCCCATGATCTCGTCCAGTCCCGGGGGCGAGAGATCAATGATCCTTTCCATGGCTTCCCGGTCAAAGGTCAGGTCCAGACAGGGCGAAATTCCCTTCAGAAATCGTTCCAGTTCGGCATGGTATTCCTGTTTCAGGGCGGCGAACTCCTGCTCGCCGTTGACGGCGGCGACCCATAGCCCGGGAGCGATTTTTCCGGGCTTTGAAGTTATTTTTGTTTTCAGGCATTCGCCAAGGGAGTGGGCCGGGTCTGTTGAGAACAGAAGTATTTTCCTGCCGGAACCGGCCCGGGAGAGGTGAACGGCCGCGGCGCAGGCCATGGTGGTCTTGCCCACACCTCCTTTGCCCCCGAACATCAACAGTTTGTTGCTGATCCGGGGCCGGCGGCCCGACCAGGTTACATGGGCCGGAGCGATTGACCGGACACGGGTGCATTCGGGCAGGGAAATCTTAAGAGGGCCTGCCAGGTCCCAGAAGGTTTCCAGACGCTGCCTACCCCGGACCTCCCAGGCGTACATGGGGACCGCCCATAGACTGTATCTGGAAAAAATATCCTGAACGGACCTGAGTTCCCCCAACTGGCGGGAACGGACCCCTTGGCAGACCGGACATGAATTTTCAGGAAAAAGCCTGTTTACCAGCAATTCATCCAGGGGGGTGTCCAACCCGGCCAGGGTATAAAGCAGGCTGGCGGTTTCCCGGACGCTCAGACCCTCTGCCGTCATAACGGGAATAAAGCGATATCGCTGTCGGTCCTTCATAAAAAAGTTCATGTTTTCAAGGGAGTTTGAAAAATCAGTGAGGAAACGGTCGACTTCATCCGGCTGAAAGGCGCCGCTGAAGACCTTTTGCATGTAGCGGTGCTTTCCAAGAAGCGCGTCCAGTACTTCAAGCCACTTCTCCACAAGGCCGGGCATCTGAAGCAGCCTCAGGGTATGGCCGGTGGGCGCGGTATCCATAATGACGGCATCATGGCCGCCTTTATTCACCTGATCCAGGATTTCCAGGAAAGCCATGATTTCATCGAGACCGGGCAGGGACAGGTCAAGGAGCTGGCTGATATCCTCATGGTCCAGAAATGTTCCCCTAGAGGCTATCTGGTGCAGTTTGTCTCCATGTTGGACCTTGAAAAGATCCAGAGACTCTGTCGCTTCCAGTTCGGAGATCTTCAGGTTTTCCGGGGGACTATCCCCGGCCAGGCTGTCCAGAATGCTGTGGGCCGGATCCGTGGATACCAGTAGGTACTTTTTCTCAGGGAATGCCTTGCAAAGGTGGAGGGCCGAGG
>PWJF01000258.1 GCA_003560935.1 Ignavibacteriales bacterium | reverse complement strand
CCATCGCCGCCGGTAGTCCATGAAAAGGTTATCGAAGTGTCGGTCGCGGATGATTCGTACGGCGGGAGGGATATGATCGGAGGTGCGTCTGAAAAATAGATTATATCGTCGGAGAAGCGAGGTAGAAATTGATAGCCACCGATATGTGGTGGAATTGGTTTGAACTGACTCACTACACCTATTACATCAAAAACTCCTGACGGCGCCGGCTGACCGGCAAAATCTACAGCATTATTAATTCTTATAATTTCCTGATACGTTCCCGTATGGTCGGTAAGGTCATAATTGGTACCTGGACCTTCCACATTCCAGAAGCTTGTATTTACCGTTACTCCATTAACACGGACGAGTAATCCCTCATATTGCTCGACTCCGCCGGCACCATCGTTTGCAATATCATATAATGTCAACTCTATCGGTTGTACTATATTACCACCACCGTGGTATTCCACAATTATAGAAGATTCATCGAGTTGATTGAGCCCATGGAATTGCGTTACTTTCCCAAGCAACGTGACTTCATCGCCGATCTCAACCTGCTCGGATACGGTCGAGGGTGCGAAAACCGCAAACCCTCCCGTTTCATCCTGAAGATAAGATGGACCGGTCGTCCCCGTTCCCGTTTTAAACTGATAGGCAACCGTAATAATGCCTCGTATGGTTATCCATTTACCGAAATATATAGACACACCCTGTGAATCATTTTGTGAAGCATTCGAAATAGATATTGGAGTTCCCCAAACATGGAATACTGGTGAATTGGCAATTGCAAGTGTTTTATCTGAGTTTATTCCGGTCTTCACAGTAAATTCAAAATCACCGCTAATATCTGGAAAATCCAATCCGTTATAAGTGACAATTAGATTGTCCGTCGGCGTTACTTCTACATTGTTGATTTTAATAGTGATATTATCTATTTCAACATTTCCGCTAGACTGTGATAGTATAATATTATCCGTAGATAATTCAGAAACCCATTCAGGAAAAACAATGTCAATATTTGTCAAAATTATTTCTTCTTCAGTATTACTGATTATAAAATCAACATCGTGAGATATCCCACCTTTATATAGAGGTTCTGAAATAGATGCATCTCCAAACCCCATGGCTCTTATTACAATATTACCTACACGTAAGTGAGGTCTGCCTCCATCGGGACTATCAGAAGCTTGAAAATATTTCCATCTTAGTTGAACAACAGGCTGATTGTTAACGTCACTCGGGAGAAGAGTTGGCGTGAAATTATGTGAATGACCATTATTCGAGGCAACATATTCCACGGGACCTGGTACATCTTTCCATACATCCGAAGTTCCTATCCGATATTGAAGTCGGATCCTATATAATCTAGGTCCAGATTGTATGGTTCCACCAGTCCACGAAACTACAATATTTTCAATTCCGATTGTATTAATAGATATAACTGCTGCACCTAAATTTCCAGCAGTCCCTGTATTAAAAAAAGAAAATCCCTGATCCCCAAGCCCGTTCATTCGTGTGCCAGATGTCGCATTATACGCTCCCGTATAATCCGCATTCGGCTCGGCGGTCAATCCCGGATCCTGACTCGGGCCGCGATGAAACCGCATATTCGGCGGATAGGTGCCGGCGGGTTGGTTGGAATTCCACGTCGTAAAAATATAATCCCCCTGCGAAAGATCGTACGGTTCGGGATTCGTCTGCCCGGACAACAGAAACGGAACAGCACACAATAACACTATAGCCGGAAAAGATAATCTCAACATTGTCATAAACTCTCACTCGTATTTGGTTTATAGGTAAAATCGGGATCCAACCCACCCCCCAATAAAACACATGGCAAGCATAGCATCGAAGAGGGATGTTTACACAGGGTTATCCGAAGTGAACTTCAACAATCATATATAAAAATGTACGTTTTTCTATTGAAAAAACAAAATACTGCTGATAACATTATTTTAAATTTATAACCACGGATTTCACGGATGCTTTAATAAAAAGAATTGCATTTAAAAAATAATCCGTGTAATCCGTGGCTATAAATATTTTTGTCACATCTTTTCATCCTCAGGTAACCATCGATCTATAATCCCCGTGCTTCTCATATGCCCGGCTCTCGATAATTTCGTTGATCGCATCCACCGCTTCGATCGCTTCTTCATCGGTATTATAAAAATGCGGAGCTATACGTATCCCTGCTCCCTTTCTGTAATCGACGATGATATTACGGGCAATCAATTCACGCGCGACTTCATATCCGTGCGGGACGTCGACGGTTACCGTGCCGCCCCGCCGCTCACGTTCGCGCGGGGAGTTTACCGTAAAACCGTACGCACCGGCACGCTCTATGATCAATTCCGTCTGCCGGACTGATTTTTCGCGGATGGCCGGTATGCCTGCACGCCGCAGTATCTTTATTCCCTCCGTCGAAGCATATAATGCCGGTATGGACGGCGTTCCGTTGAGAAACCGGTATGCGTCGTCGCGGTATTCCATTACGCCCGCATCGAAATCGAACGGTCTTCGATGTGCAAACCATCCGGTAAAGCGGGGTGTGAGTCGTGAGTTCAGATCGAGACGTACGTACAGAAAACATCCACCCGGACCGCCGCACAACCATTTCAAAACACCCGCTGCAAGGAAGTCAACCTGCAATTCCTTTACATCCACCGGATAGATCCCTACTGATTGATACGCATCGAGCATGACATACGCACCGACCGAATGGGCTTTCGCAATGATCGCTTTTGCATCCTGTACATACGCACTTTTAAATAGAATATGCGACATCACAACGAGAAACGTATCTTCGTCGATCGCGTCGGTCATTCGCTGTGTCCCGACAACTATGCCATCGTCTGAAGGTACGAGATCGAGCGTACACCCGCGTGATTCCGCCCATGCACGGGAAGCGTAAATAACCGACGGGAAATTCAAGCCCTCGGAAACAATCTTTTTCCGGCCATTTCTATCCCGCTCATCATCGAAACAGGAAAGAACTATCGATAGTATCGTCGTGATGTTCGGATGCATCGATATTTCACCCTGACCAGCACCGACGACCGGAGCGATCGCGTCGCCGGTCTTCATCGACATCTCCCACCATTCTTCCTCCCACGCGGATACCCCTTTAGTCGCCCATGTTTCGGCATAGTCGTTCATTCTATTGTACACGGATTTTGGCATCGCGCCAAGCGAATTGGAGATGAGGTAATTTTTCTTTTCCAGTATTGGAAATTCAGTTCTGTAATGTAGAAGAGAATCCTTGTTCACTGTACTGTCTATGGGTTATTTGTTATCGGTTATTGGTTATTGGTTAAACGACCGGCGACTCAAGGATAACTAATGAGTTATCATCCGGTTCATACCGTACAGCGGCGCCGAACGGTAAAGTTATTTTTCGTTTCTCATGGCCGAATGGTATATTCCTGAGAACCGTATAATCTACTTGCGAAAAATAATCGTTGAAGATCTCATCGAGCGTCAACGTCGGACGTTCATTTTCCTGAATACAATTCGTAAACTGACCGAGCATGATGCCGGATAAGCGTTCAAACACGCCGTTCATTTTTAATTGATTAAGCATCCTGTCGATTCGGTACGGCGCTTCTCCGATTTCCTCGATTGCAAGAACCGCGCCGGTACAATCTGGGAAATAAGTAGTTCCAATTAAACTGCACAGTACCGATAGATTTCCCCCGAGCACCGGACCGGTAAAACCTCGCTTTCCAATCAACGGTTCGCTTACATAATTATCGAATAATGCCGGCATACCCGGGGTTCCTTCCATGATAATCGACCAGAAAAAAGATTCCGATTCCGGATCAATTCCATCCCCGAAATCGGCCGCAACCATCGGTCCGGCGAATGTAATAAGCCCGGTACGCTTGAAGATTGCGCAGTGCAGAACCGTAATATCACTGTAGCCGACGAATATTTTCGGATTACGTTTAATCAAATCATAATCGACAAGGTGTAAAAAGCGCGTACAACCGTATCCCCCCCGCACCGCGATTATTGCCTGCACGTCCGGAT
>PWJF01000217.1 GCA_003560935.1 Ignavibacteriales bacterium | reverse complement strand
TTTCTGAATCCACACAAATTCAGGTTGGAGTAACCCAAACACCATTTGGCAATCTCCAGTACAATTCACACAACTGGTGGTTCAGTCTTCCTTACTACGTTGGATTGGAAGATGACCACGATATGGGTGTCAAAGTAACACATCACTCCAGTAATTTTCAGTGGGATTTTGCCTTTTTCTTTCAACCGGAACCGGAAGGACCGTCTTTTGGAGGTGAATCCAACTTTGGTTTTGGCGGTGCGGGGCGTTACTCATACGATGTGATACCCGGAGGAGACGCATCCCTAACAGAAAGAAATCAATTGAATATCCGCGGTGCTTATCAGCTCGATAACGGCGAGATTGGAGCATCAATCCAGTGGGGGCAGCTTTACAGCCAGGCATTGGAACAATTTGACGACAGATTTGCGGTTGCCGCGCATGCCGATTTATCTTTCGGAAACTGGGGAATCCTGCCGCAATTTCTCTACTACAATATGGATGCCTACAATGATGCGGGTAACGAAATAACGACTGTCTATATGGGTGCGTACGGCAGTCCCTATGAAGTATCAACTGAAGCATGGATTGCTACGCTCGGGATATCCTACTCGTATAATGTCGATTGGGGTCCCGTCGCAAACCTGATGTTCTATAACGATTTCAGTTACATGGGAAATCTGGTGGGCGAAGGAACCACACTACGTGCGAGCGGGGAAACACTCACACTGACCGATAATTTTCAATCCACGATACAAAACATCACAGGGGTACTGGTATCGGCCGGCCCGGTGTTTACCTATTTCGATATCGCACAGGGTGTTAATCACCCATGGCTGACGGATGCATTTGGAACCGGGGTAGGACCCGGTCACGAAGATCTCGGGATTGGTGATTCAGAATACAATATCCGCTTTAACATAAACATCGGCTTCTACTTCTAAGCAAACGTGGTATCAATGAAATCATTGAACTTCATGTACGATAAACTAACGGAGGAATACTATGAAACGCAATATGATGTTCTCTATGATCGGCTTTGCGCTTGTGTTTGCGCTGCTGTTCGGTCTTAATTCATGTGCACCCGCCGAAGAGGAAATCCATCTCGGTTATGTGCTCTGGGATTCAGAGATTGCATCCACACATGTGGTGGCTGCCGTTCTTGAAGATGAACTTGGCTATAACGTGAGACTTACTTCAGTCGATGCAGGTCCAATGTGGACCGGTCTTGCACGCGGAGATTTCGATGCAATGGTCGCAGCCTGGTTGCCTGCAACGCACGAAGCATATCTCGAACAAACGCAGGACCAGGTCGTCGATCTGGGACCCAACCTTGACGGTGCGAAGATCGGTTGGGTTGTTCCCCAATACGTAACCGTTAACAGTATTGACGAATTAAACGACTATGTCGATGAATTCGGCGGCGAAGTTATCGGTATCGATCCCGGAGCAGGTCTTATGCGAGCAAGTGACCTTGCGATTGAGGAATATGATCTAAATTATAATCTTGTCGAGGGATCGGATGCTGCAATGTCTGCCGCTCTCGATCGGGCGTATGATCGCGAAGAGTGGATCATCGTTACCGGCTGGATTCCTCACTGGAAATTCGCTGCATACGATCTGAAATTTCTTGAAGATCCTATGGGTGTATTCGGTGAAGCAGAATCGATTCATACGGTTGTGACACCCGATCTTCAGGATGAAGCACCCGAAGCGTTTGCTTTCCTGAACAATTTTTACTGGGATGCTGATGACATGGGTGCGGTCATGATCATGATCGAAGACGGTATGGAGCCGTTTGACGCAGCACGTGCATGGATAGCCGAGAATCGGGATAAAGTCGGAAACTGGCTGCCATAAATACGACAATAATGAGAGCGGGTGTTTAACCCGCTCTCATTATTTATGATAAGTAATACAATGAACATATGAGCAATATAGTTGTTAAGAATGTTTCAAAAGTTTTCGGACCGCGTCCGGAACGGGCATTTAAGCTTCTTGAACAGGGTATATCGAAAAACGAAGTACAGGAAAAGACAGGTCTTGTTGTCGGTGTCTATGATATCTCGTTTGAAATAAACAGCGGTGAAGTGTTCGTGATCATGGGATTATCGGGAAGCGGAAAATCCACGTTCCAACGGTTACTCAATCGTTTACATGAACCGACGCGCGGCGAGATCATTATCGACGGTAAAGATATTACAAAGATGGACCATAAAGAATTGATCCTTTTCCGGCGGAAAGCTTTCAGCGGTATGGTCTTCCAGAATTTTGCGATCTTGCCGCACCGTACGGTTATGGGAAATGTTGAGTTCGGACTTGAGTTACACGGTGTTGATAAAGTAAAGCGGAGAAAGCGGGCACAGGAAGTAATTGAAGTTGTCGGTTTAAAGGGATATGAGAACAGTTTTCCGAGCGAGCTCTCGGGCGGTATGCAGCAGCGTGTCGGCCTTGCACGCGGTTTGGCGGTTGATGCAGATATATTATTGATGGATGAAGCGTTCAGCGCGCTTGATCCCCTCATTCGCCGTGAAATGCAGGATGAGTTGCTCGAACTACAATCGCGGATGAAAAAAACTATCGTCTTTGTAACGCATGACCTTGATGAAGCATTTAAACTCGGAGATCGAATTGCGATATTGAAAGACGGGAAGATGGTACAGATGGGTACCGCCGAAGAAATTATTACACAACCGGCTGACGATTATGTGTCGGCTTTTGTAGAAGGTCTCGACAGAACCGGTGTGTTTACCGCAGGCACTATAATGCAACCGGTAAAGGCAACCGCACATGTGAACGACGGCTTGCATACGATATTACACAAAATTCGCCGTGCAGGATTATCGAGCATTTTTCTTGTAGATTCGGAGAAAAAGCTGCACGGGTATCTTATAGCCGATGAACTCGCTGCGGAAGCTAAAAAAGATTCGGTCGATGAAAAAAAGAAACCTCATCCGTCGCTGATTCATACACCCGAGACGGTACATTCCGATACACATCTTACCGACGTGATCAACCTATATTCGGAATCGACAGGCCCGATAGCAGTCGTGGATGACAATAATAAATTGCTCGGCGTGATCGTGCGCGGAGCAATTATAGCTGCGCTGGCAAAAGGATATAAACCCGAAGACAACGGGGATACCGAACAAACCGGTACAGGGGAAAAAGTTTCGTAAAGTAAAGGAGAATTCAGATGTTTCCATTTCGGATCCCGATACGTGATTGGGTATCGGCTGCAGTTGATTATCTATCAACACAATTCAGCGTTGTATTTGACTCGATCAGCAATCTTGTTTTATTTCTTGTCGATAATTTTAAAGACGGCTTGTTAGCACTTCATCCGCTTGTGCTTATTGTTGTACTGGGTCTTATAACATATCGCATGGCGGGGCTGACAACTGGTGTTGTTGCGGTTGTTGGGTTATTAATTGTCGAGAATATCGGACTCTGGGTTGCCTTTAACGAAACGCTTGCGCTTGTGCTTTCGGCGGAAGTTTTTGTCATTGTACTCGGTTTACCATTGGGTATACTGGCAGCCGGCAGCGATCGTTTCTACGGAATTATCCGTCCCATCCTTGATTTTATGCAAACAATGCCCGCCTTCGTATATCTTATTCCTGCGGTAATGTTCTTCGGCCTGGGATTGGTTCCCGGAGTCATCGCAACGTTTGTATTTGCAATCCCGCCGCTTATTCGGCTCACGAATTTGGGTATTCGACAGGTTCCGAAGGAACTGATCGAAGCAAGCGACGCATTCGGCGCGACACGAATGCAAAAATTACTGAAGGTACAAATGCCGGTTGCGCTTCCGACTGTTATGGCAGGCGTAAACCAGTCTATTATGCTAGGTTTATCGATGGTTGTCATTGCCGCAATGATTGGTGCGGGAGGGCTTGGCGCCGATGTATTGCGCGGTATATCACGATTGCAGGTCGGACAGGGATTTGAAGCCGGGTTAGCAGTGGTAATTCTTGCCATTATTCTGGATCGAATTACGGCGGGCTTTGGACAATTGAAAAAACCGCAATAAACC
>PWJF01000128.1 GCA_003560935.1 Ignavibacteriales bacterium | reverse complement strand
GGTTTTCGACAGCTCGTCTTTCTTACCCTGGATCCAGAAGTTCATCGTATCACCGATAACCATTTTCGGTTTCTTGATCTGACCAAGAACCCGGAGCTGCAGCCCGGGATCGATGTTACCGAGGCAAACGTAGTCGCTTTGGCGGTACGCTTCCGGAATTACCGGGTCGAACGTCTCAAATGCATTCAACTCGGTAAATAACGTATCGCGTTCGCTGAGGTGCTCGTCATACTTTCCGCCCCAGCGGAATGTCTTCTCACCTTCACGGATTTGTAATCCCTCTAAATCGATGCTGCTTTGTTTCAGATATTCCAGATGATCTTCCGGGAAATCGCTTCCCACAATCCCGACCAACCGGACAGGTTGGACGAAATATCGGGCGCAGGAGGAAATATACGTAGCGGAACCGCCGAGTATATCGACGGCTTTTCCGCGCGGTGTTTCAACAGTGTCAAGTGCGATCGAACCTACGACAAGTAAGCTCACGGGAATCTCCTTCTATAATTAAATCAACATACTCTATAATCTATTCTATGAATCATCAGGCATCCCGCTTGTTGCTTCCACCATCTTTGTTATCTCAAGCAGATGCCCTGCTTCCATCTCTCCGGCAATATAACGATGCACTATCTCGAGTCCTTGCTTCTGACCGGGCCAGACAAGCAGCTCATGTGCTTCCTCATACGTACACCATCGAAACTCGACATGCTCTTTCGACAACTCCGGGACGGCAGATTGCTTTACCTCGGCCGCAAACAGCGGCGATAGATTAACGGCATCGTACCCCGCATCGTAAAACACGCTCACATGCGGAGCAGTATAAAAACGTTCAGCAATTAATTTTGTTTCTTCGGACATCTCACGATATGCCGCGCCATATGCTTTCTCATTGTCATGGATACCGCCGGTAACAAATTGCCATATGTTCGGATAGATAGTATCCGACCCGGAACGTTTCAATAATAAATAGCGAGGCGCACCATCTTTTTCCGAAAAAATACATACCTCAACAATTTTACATTTGATATCAGTCATACCATCACAATAAAAACCGGACAAAAATAAATCCGCCTATGAGGAGAACCATAAAGGCAATGGCAAATATATCGAAATATTTATCAACATAACCCTTAATCTGCGGACCGAGAAAATAGAAAAATGTTGCAACCAGGAAAAACCGCAGCGACCGCCCGATCAATGAAGCAAGCGCCAGCGTACCGAGCGGGATTGTTAAATTAAAACCCGCTGCGATCGTAAAAACTTTAAACGGTATAGGGGTAAATCCTGCAAACACAATTGCAAGGAATCCGTGTTCCCTGTACTTTACAAGTACCGTTTCAAAGTGATCCATAGCGCCGTAAAATTCAAGGATACGCGATCCGATCAATTCAAAGAACGCATATCCGATATAATAACCGAGAAACGCCCCCGACACCGATCCCGCGGCACATACGGCAGCAAATATATACGATCTCTTCGGATACATCACTGCCAGTGCAAGCAACAGAGCATCTGGTGGTATGGGAAAGAACGATGCTTCGACAAATGCGATAACAAATAATGCCCATAAGGCGTACGGCTTGGCAGCGAAGGATTCGACCCACTCCTTCAAATGCCGCATACCCCCAACCATTTTTCTCAACGGCGTATAAACCTTTCAAAATTGCTTATTTCACAAAACAGTGTAATATAGGTAATTTTGATGCTTATCTCAAATGATATGACGAATTCGGAGAGAAAAAGGGCTGTATAAAACTACTTTTTAGACAGCCCCGTATCAATGTAATCTTATCAAGAAGCTAAACGGAAATGAACCGGTATTGAGACCCGCACCGGAACGGGTTTACCGTATTGTTCCCCCGGTTTGAATTTTGTCACCCTGACAGCCTGCGCTGCCGCTTCACCAAAGCCGCCTCCGGGATCATTTACGATCTCGGTTTTTGCAACATTTCCCCCGGCATCTATGAATGCATAGATATACACCGTACCTTCGATCCCTGCCCTCTTTGCAAGTTCCGGATAACGCAATCGCTCCTGGATCGATGCAATGCCGCCTATAATTTCGGGCATCTTTTCGACCGCCAGGTAGTACGTTTCCTCACCATCGAGTATCACAGACGGCTCAAAATCGGTTACCGATTTATCCGGCTCGACGATTTTATCGGTGGATATATCCCTGTCACATGCAATGCCGATCAACAGCAAAGAGGCCACTGCTATCGATAACAAATAGTATGACTTCATTATGCACCTCCGTGAATGGTTTGTAGTGATTTATATTACTCCAACGAGAATTGAATTCTTATTGATACAGACTGCGGCTCCGTAACCGCAATATATTCATCATCTTTATAAAACGGGTATTGTGCGACGGCTTGCATGACCGCTTCATCCCAACCGTACCCGATACCGTCGATGAGCTCAATTGCAGTGACGCGTGCATACTCATTGAGCGTTACAACGACATAAACCTCTCCTTTTACTTCCTTGTCACGCGCTTCGGTGGGACGTCTGATCATCTCGCTCAAATCTTCCGGACCTTCGGTAATATGAATATGCACATCTTTCACCGGCATCGCGAGCCGGAAATGAATCGGGATGGAGACCCTAACCGGTACGGGTTTACCATCCTGCCTTCCCGGCTTGAACCTTGTCTGTTGTATTACTTCAGCTGCCGTCTCTCCCAATCCACCCCCCGGATCGTTTAGAATTTCTGTTCTTGCAACATTACCTTCAGAATCGACGAAGGCGAAGATATACACCGTCCCTTCGATACCCGCCTGCTTTGCAAGCTCGGGGTATCTCAAACGTCGCTGAATTGATTGCAATCCTCCGATAATTTCCGGCATCTCGTCGACCGAAAGAAAAAACGTATCCTGTTCTTCGTGCTTTTCCGGTACCTCAAGCTCCGTTGCCTCATTCTCTTTAGTACCTGAGCACCCGGTTATACAAAGCATCATCATACATACAACAAATGGATATATGAATTCTCGTGTTGCCATATCCTGACTGTTATAATTATTCCATGTCTGTCAATAAATATATTTCAATCTCCGGATAATCTGAGATATAAATTATCTCCTGTTTGTCGGTAACGACCGGATCATCGCCATGCATGAAATTAAGCGATGTTCCGATAATCCCACCGATGAGCAACAATACACATACTGCCGCTGCAGGCAGCGGGAGGCGTATATTCCTCTGAAACCATCCCGTTTTCTCTTTATAACCCTGTGATATCGTTTCGTTTACCGATATTGAATGGATGACTTCCTTCAGTTTCAACGAAGAGCGTAAAAACGAACGGCACGACGGACATTCACTGAGGTGGCGGTATAACCGCGCACTTTCGCTTGCGATCATCTCATTGTCAACCAATTCACTTATATGTTCGTGACATGTTTCACAATTCATCGATTCACCTCTCATCAAAATATGGGGATAGTTTTTCGAACAATTTTTTCCTCGCTCTAAACAGCCGGGCTTTTACCGTACTTTCATTGGTTTTCAATACATCTGCAATCTCTTCATAGGAGAGATGGTTATATTCGCGCAGTAAAATTATCTCGCGGTACTCCGGTTTTAATGCATAAATTTCCGATTTCACGATTCTGGTAATGTCATCGGATTCAATTTGTTGTTCAATGCTTTCATTTTCCGGTATTTCCACCCTGTCCGCCAGTGTAACCGGCCGCTTTTTTCTGATCAATTGCAGCGATTCATTTCGTGCTATTGTATATACCCATGAACGAAAAGCGGCAGATGAATGTAAATTATCAATACCGTTAAATATCCTAATGAACGTTTCATGTACCGTATCTTCCGCATCGGAATGGTTGCCGACCAAATGGTAACAATAATGATACAGTTTGGTGCGGTATTGCTTGTAAAATACATTGCGCGCCCGTTCATTGCCGTTGCGCAATTGTTGGATTATAGAATGATCCATTCGTTACACGTGTTAACGGCTTTCGTGGTAATTGTTATCTACATATATAGATACACGAAGAGGGGAAAAGTTTC
>PWJF01000268.1 GCA_003560935.1 Ignavibacteriales bacterium | reverse complement strand
TGCACCGAGACAAATAATAGCATCGTACTTTCAGGATTTACTCAGTCGCTGTGCTACTACCGGTATTTCAAATGATCCCGGGCAATAAAAAACCGTAATCGAGTTCTCTTCGCCGCCATGCCGAACAATACAATCTTTCGCACCATCAAGCAAACGGTCGGAGATAGTTTCGTTAAATCTGCTGACCACGATTGCAAACCGAAGTCCCTGAGCATTTAATGAGCCACGAACGATCATGAAGTTTTTTCCTTATGCTAAATCAGGCAACAAGTCTTTTCCGCATAGCATCGATATAATCTAGCGGAATCCTGTAAGACCCGATATGGGCATCGTCGCCCCGTTTCCCGCCGTGAAAATCAGACCCGCCGCTTTCCAGCAAATAATATTCCTGTGCAATTCCACGGTAATATTTCGATTTTTGATTGTTCAATGATGGATGAACTGTTTCAATACCGTCAATACCGGCCTGAATAATATCAGGCAGCACCGTATCGCGTAATACATCGGAGGGATGTGCAATAAATGACAATCCTCCGGCTTTTGCAATCATACCGACAGCATCATGTATATCGAGCCGGTATTTCTCAACATAAGCAGGGCACCCGAACCCGATGTATTTATGAAATACTTCGAGATATGTATTTACACTGCCGGTTTCAAGAACTGCCTCAGCAATGTGCGGGCGACCGATGGAACGGCCCTCTGCGTTATCAATTAGGTGGTCGATGGTAACCGGTATTTTGAGGTCATTGAGTCGTCGCACCATTTCACGGGCGCGCTTTATTCGCTGCGTCCGGAAGAATACCAGATAATCTTGAAGTTCTTTGTCTCGATGATCAATAAAATATCCAAGAACATGCACCTCCAGGTTACCGCACATCGCGCTTAACTCGATTCCGGGAATGATTTCGATGTCACTGGATAAACCGGTTTCAATGGCTTCGTCTATTCCATTAACGGAGTCGTGATCCGTAATCGAAATGGCGGCAAGTCCCCGCTTTTTCGCTTTGCGTATGACTTCCTCTGGTGTATAAATACCATCGGAGAAAGAGGTATGCATATGGAGGTCACCCATAGGTGATTGTTGTTCACCTTTGCCCACCGGTATTTGATCACCGGAAGCATTTGGATGATAATTGATATGATGAAACCGCGCTAACTTATCCATGAACCCACAATCAGCCGTTACGAATAGGTACTTTTAAACTTTTCAAAATTTGTTATCACAATAGTATTCCCTCGCTGCTCCAGCAAACCTTCACGGATAAATTGGTGAATCGTTCGTGAGATAGTTTCACGCGATGTGCCAGCCATGTTGGCGAGATCCTGTTGCAACGGAAAATCGGGGATTACAACCTGCCCCTTTTTTATTTTACCGGAATCATCCGCAAGCTGAAGAATAACGTTCGCGACACGTCCGACGGCATCTTTGAGCGAGAGACTTTTTATCTGTTCATCGGATTTACGAAGCCGGCGTGTTAATTCTCGAAGCAGTGAGACCGCCACCTGCGGGGATTTTTCGATTAAATGGAGGAAATCACGGCGATGGATCATGAAAAGTTCAGATTGATCTATCGAAACCACAGTCGCGGACCGGGGTAATCCATCGAGGATTGCCATTTCACCGAAAAAATCCCCCTCGCCAAGGATGGATAGGATCACCTCTCTCCCCTCATCGTCAGTCCGCACAACCTTTACTTTACCGGAAGTGATTATAAAGAGTGCCGCTCCTTCTTCCTCTTCAAGAAAAACGATACCGTTTTTGGTGTATCTACGATTTATGCCTATTTCACCTATTTTTTTAATCTCATCTTCGTCAAGATCGCCGAATATAGGAATCGAGCGAATGAGTTTAATTATGTCCATATTAACCTGAATCCCATCATTAGTAGATCGCCACCGCTTATACCGGGAGGACTATTGCAGGTTGTGCCCAGAAAGAGCTCTAAGTTCTTGTAAAGATACACTTTACCATACTGAATGTCAAGAATCTTCAGGAAAATATACTCTTAAATTTTTCGTACTCATTTATGATAAGAGTATTCCCTCTCTGATCGACATACCCGTGGCGCATAAATTGATGTATCGTGCGGGAAATGGTTTCCCTCGATGTGCCCGCCATATTTGCAAGGTCTTGCTGTACGGGGAAATCTTCTATAACCACCTCTCCCTTTTTGATTTTCCCCACATCATCGGCAAGTTGAATAATAACGTTGGCGACACGACCGACGGCATCTTTCAACGAAAGATTTTCGATTTGTTCGTCGGCTTTTCGTAAACGTCGCGTCAATTCACGGAGAAGCGATATCGCAACCTGCGGGGAGCTTTCTATCAGGTTGAGAAATTCACGGCGGTTAATAATGAACAACTCCGATTCATCGAGCGCAACGACGGTCGCTGATCGAGGAAGTCCGTCGAGAAGCGCCATCTCTCCGAAAAAATCACCGGGACCGAGGATGGAGAGAATAACCTCTTTCCCGTCATCATCGGTGCGCACTACTTTTACTTTTCCGGTAGAAATGATAAATAATATCGCTCCTGTCTCTTCTTCCAGGAATACAATCGAGTTCTTTGTATATTTTCGTTTAAGCCCTATATCGACAATTTTACTTAGAGCCGTTTCTTCAAGCACGCTAAATATCGGTATGGAGCGAATAAGATCAAAACTGTCCATAAAGGTAATTCTCCATAGAGTTAGAAATAGTAATTCGGGTCACGTAATTAACGGATTACGTGATTGGGCACTACTTGCTTAAAAGAATATATCCTTCTATCTTCGGCACATATAATCAGCCGGTCGTTCCAGATGAGCGGTGTCGTCTTTAACCGGCTGGAGATTTCAGAAGACCACATCAGCGTTCCGTCGCTTTCGTCGAGCACATACACGTGTTTATCGAGTGATACAAAATATACAAAATTTCCGGCAATTAAGGGAGAACTATTCACAATACTTTTTACTGGAAACCGCCACTGCTCAGACCCTCTTTCGGGGTCTAATGCCACGATATAGCCACCCGCCGTACCAGTGACCAAATAGTTCGGCCCGATCGAGGGAGCGCTATATATCCGGGAGCCGACATTGCGCATCCATACAATTTCCCCGCTCTTTTTTCTGAGACAGTATAGTAATGAATCCCGCGACGAAATAAAAACGTAATCACCGCTTACAACGGGAGCTGTCATGACGGTCTGAAGCGTATCAGATTTCCATACAACATCACCGCTGGAATATTCGAGCGATATGACCATACCTGCAGTTGTAGCTATATATACTCGGTCATCCGCCGCTGACGGAGATGAATATATCCAACTTCCGAGCTGCTGTTTCCAGCGCTCATCGCCTGTACCCGGATCCAACGCGTAAAGTGTTCCGTTTCGTGCTGCTACATAGAGCATATCATTATACAGCAGCAGCGAAGACTCAATCGGACCTACCCTTTTCGACCATTTTTCTTTCCCGGCAAGAAGGTCATACGCTATCAATGTCTCATCACCGGCGGCAAGAGGTAAGATAATAATGTGATTATATAGCACCGGAGATCCGGAGACCGGTTCATTCAGGCTCCTTCGGCCGATGCGTTTGCCGTTTTCAATATTGACGAGATGTAACTCACCATGGAGTGTTGTTATAAAAAGTATATTGCCTTTTGAGAGAAGTGCATTCGATCCGAATCCCCCGCCTGCGTTATATTCCCAATCGGGAGTGAACGGAGGGGTGATCCCGGTTTCTTTAAAATGTACCCGTTGAGACGATCCTGCTCCGAGTATCCAATCGCTATCAGTCGGAGTGATCGGTTTATCAAGCTTGAGACTCGAGCAACCGGTAATCAGAATAAGAGATGTGGATAAAATGATAAGGAATGCAGGAATACGTTTCATTTAAAAATCCCAACCGAAGAAAAATTGATGAAATAAGCCGTTTTGTAACCGGCTGAAATTATCCTCTACTCGCTTCCCGACATCGTAGCGTAATACAAGTACACCACCGATATTCCATCGTAATCCTGCACCGATGCTTCCGAGCGTCTCTT
>PWJF01000531.1 GCA_003560935.1 Ignavibacteriales bacterium | reverse complement strand
TTTGAAGTAATCCGGAGTATGGATTCATTTGTCGGTGATAATCTCGGCAGCTTACTGAAACCGGTAGACGAGAGCTGGCAGCCGAATGATTTCCTGCCCGATATGACGTCGGAAGATTGGATCGAACAGCTACAGGATTTTCGCCGTCGTGCCGCGGAAATCCCCGACGATGTAATGGTTGTCCTGGTCGGTGATATGGTTACCGAGGAGGCATTACCCACATACCAAACTTGGTTGAATCGTTTTGAAGCAGTAACAGACGAAACGGGCGTGAGCGACAATCCCTGGGCGCAATGGAGCAGGGGATGGACGTCGGAAGAGAACCGGCACGGCGATTTACTCAACAAGTATCTCTACCTCACGGGCAGAGTTGACATGCGCGCCATTGAAACGACGACACATTATCTGATTAAACACGGATTCGATCCGCAAACGGAGAACGATCCGTATCTCGGTTTTATCTATACCGCATTTCAGGAACGTGCGACGAAGATATCGCACAAAAATGTCGGCGTGCTGTCGAAGCGTGCCGGAGAAGATCGTTTACATAAAATCTGCGGACTTATCGCAGGCGATGAGGCACGCCATGAACGCGCATATACATTATTCATGAATAAAATATTTGACCTCGATCCGGCACAGGCAGTGCAGGCATTTTCACAAATGATGAAAAAGAAAATCACCATGCCGGCAAATCTGATGTACGACGGTAAGACACCGGATTTATTCTCCAAGTTTTCCGCCGTCGCCCAAACCATCGGTGTGTATACAGCACGCGATTACGCCGACATAATCGATCATCTTGTAAAAACATGGAAAATATCCGCACTACAGGGACTCACCGGCGCCGCCGCAGAAGCACAGGAGTATCTGTGCGGTCTCGCCGCCCGCTACCGGCGTTTGGCAGAACGGATCTCCTTTTCCGGAACCGAAAAGTTCAGCTGGATATTCGACCGCGATGTTACTCTCGCACCGGTCGGGAAAAAATAATCTTATCGGTATATACCCGCCAGATCCAGCATAAATGCGTATACCAGAGCCACTTCGCGTAAGCCCTCAAAACGTCCGCTTGCGCCTCCGTGGCCTGCTTCCATATTGGTGTACAGCATGATTATGCCGTCACCGGTATTATGACCCCGGAGCATTGCCGTCCATTTTGTCGGCTCCCAGTATTGCACCTGAGAATCGTGTAATCCGGAGGTGATAAGCAAGTATGGGTATTCCTGATCCGTAACATTATCGTATGGAGAGTACGACATCATGTATTCATAATATTCGGGATCGTTCGGGTTCCCCCACTCATCATATTCTTCGGTCGTTAACGGGACGGTATCATCGAGCATTGTCGTAACGACATCGACAAACGGGACCGCCGCTACGACTCCTTTATATAATTCCGGCCGCATGTTTACAACCGCACCTATTAACAATCCGCCCGCACTGCCCCCCATAGCAAAACTTAAATCGGGATTGCTGTATCCTTCGTTTTGTAGAAATTCGGTACATGCAATAAAATCGGTAAAGGTATTTATTTTGTTTAAAAGTTTACCTTCTTCATACCAGAATCTTCCCATCTCCTGACCGCCGCGAATGTGTGCAATTGCATAAACAAATCCACGATCGAGCAAACTGAGCATGGTCGAGTTGAAGAACGGACTCATCGATGCACCGTATGATCCGTAACCGTAAATGAGCATCGGGTTCGTTCCGTCTTTTGTAAGATCTTTCCGATGAACAAGAGATATAGGAATTTCAGTCCCGTCATCCGCGGCGGCGTACAGACGTTCGGTCACATAGTCATCGGGGGAAAACCGGCCGAGCACTTCGGTCTGTTTCAACAGTTCGCGTTCACGGGTTCTCATGTTATAATCGTAGATCGAATTCTGAGTGGTTAACGATGTGTATCCGTACCGGAGCATCTCCGAGTCGAAATCACGGTTTTGTGCGATATACGCCGCATACGCAGGTTCGCCGAAATCCAGGTAATGCTCATCACCGGTGGCCTCTTCCATAATCCTGATATGATTTAACCCTTCTTTTCGCTCACCCAGGACGATAAAGTCGCTGAACAATTCGATACGTTCAGCAGTACGTCTTCGCGATGAGGGATCAACTCTTCCCAGTTCTCTTTTCGCGTGCTGTTAACAGGTGTTGTCATCAGCCTGTAATTCGGTGCATTCAGGTTGGTTCGAATATAAAAAACATCGCCTGCATGATTTATCCAGTACTCAAGATTGCGTTCTCTGGGTTGTACTACTCGAAAAGAATCGCCGGGATTGTCCGCCGGGATAACCCGCTGTTCGGTCGAAACGGTACTTCGTGATGTAATGATAAGGTATTCTTTGGATTTTGTTTTGCTCACCAAGCTCCTGAACGTTTCATCCCGCTCTTCATAGACCAGCCGGGCAGTATCTATCGGTTGACCGACTTCATACCGGTATACCTGATACGAGCGAAGTGTTTGCGGATCCTGACGTGAATAAAAGACAGTTTTATTGTCGTTCGCCCATTCGATATTCTGCGTCACATCCGTTATCTCCGAAGCAAGTATTTCTCCCGTTGTGAGATCTTTAAAATAAATCGTATACATTCGTCTGCCGATTGTATCGACGGCAAATGCAACCGTGTTATGCTCGGGGTTCATGGTTACGCCGGTTAGTATAAAAAACGAATGCCCGTCCGCTTTTTTGTTTGCATCTATGATAATTTCCTCCGGGGCATCCATTGAACCTTTTCGCCTGCAATAGAGCGGATATTCGGTTCCTTCCTCATAGCGGGTATAATAATAGTACCCGTTTTCTTTATAAGGAACGGATTTATCGTCTTCACGTATCCGACCGCGCATTTCATTATATAACCGATCCTGCAGCCGCTCTGTATGAGCCATCATTGTAATTAGATACTCATTCTCCGCCTCTATGTACTCAATAACTTCGGGATTATCACGCTCATTCAACCAATAGTAATTGTCGATTCTCGTGTGTCCGTGAGTGGTTAACTCCACGGGGCGTTTCTCTGCGATCGGCGGTTCTACATCTGTCGCGCGCTGCGGTGTTGTGTCACAAGCTACTATCGTTGTTATCAGAATGACAACTGCAATTACATAACTAAACAACAAATTATTTTTTGTCATGGTAGAGTCCCGTTACATTTTCGAAAAATATTAATTCTCCCGACTATATCGGGATCGTTGATTCCTTCTGCTGCTCTCATTGATTAAACAACAATTAATTCGCTCCGCTCATTGATTAAACAACAATTAAAAAACAAATGTTATCGTAACAATAAAAAAACCCACACCTTATCATCGCTCATCAAAACGAGCCGGTTATCGCTTGCTGCAATTCGTGTGATCTTTTTTGGATCGGATAGATATGGCAAGAGATTGATCCGTTCGATCGGCCGGCGCAGCTCACCCCGGTAAATATCTATAGTATTATCCCGCAGCAGGAATATGTGATCGCCAACGATTGTAAAATCTTTGAAATGCGGCAGAAGGCGCGATGGAAATTCACGATACGGGCTGCCGAACTGATCGAAGAATAAAAGCCGGTTGCCGTCACGAACAGCTATGAGATCGTCGCCGTATAGTTCTATTTTTCTGGGAGAACTAATCCTGAAGCGCCCCGCCTCCATACCGCCGAATGTTTTATGGTGGCGGTCGAATCCCCCGAACGATGCTATCCGTAAATTTTCTTCATCGACAACAAACAGCTCACCCTGCCGGTTCATCGCTACGCCGACGGGATAGCCGAATTGTTCGATCTCAAAGCCGGTATTCCTTGTCTCAAGTGTTCCGATATACGAAAGTCGCCGGTCGAAACGCTGCACCCTATGGTTACCATAATCGGCAACAAAGACATCCATTCCGTTTTCCGCCCATATATCCGAAGGGCGATCGAATTCATGATTCCCCCACCCATAACCGCCGATCGAACGTTCAACGAAAACATTCCGGTCCAGTTTAAACACCATGTTTGCATCACGATC
>PWJF01000235.1 GCA_003560935.1 Ignavibacteriales bacterium | reverse complement strand
TTTCCGCCGGTACGTTATCGATATTTCCATGTTGATCGGG
Organism: Ignavibacteriales bacterium; assembly: GCA_003560935.1. Taxonomy (GTDB): domain Bacteria; phylum Bacteroidota; class Ignavibacteria; order T3Sed10-11; family T3Sed10-11; genus T3Sed10-11. Next base: position 4,012 of record PWJF01000235.1, on the reverse strand, counting down.
ATTATGATTATACCGTATGCGCAAATCGCTTCCGGAATACCGTGCTGGCATACCGAAGTTCGAAATACTCGCACCTATGTGAATACCGTATTCGGACAGACGGTACAGGGTACCGAAGTTGACCGCAAACGTTGAGATCGAACTTCTCCAGATCGTTTCCTGTATATAATTCACCTGCATACCGAGTGAAAACCGGTCGCTTAATCGTCGACCGTAGCCGACGCCGATCGCAATATTCGAGACGGTGTACCGTTCTCCCGTACCGAGCGGCTGTTCAACCGTACGAACATCAATCTCACCCGAATTCAAGGAAGTGAAGCTGAGAGACAATGTATTCGATTCATCCATTTTCACGGCAAGCGTGGCATAATCATACCGTATCCCCGCCAGCCACTGATTATGGGTAAATTGTACATCGGATTTGTATAATTTCCCGAGTGCGGCAGGATTGTAATACGATGAGATAGCTTCGGTATATGATGTTACTCCCGCATTTCCCATCCCTGCTACACGGGCACTCGGTTCGATAAGAAGAAATTGACCGATAGTGGTGCCGGTCTTACTTTGTGCAAATGTCGGGGAAAGCAATACCAATGACAATAGTGTGCTTATGAGCACTTGCATTGTACATTTTCTCACGCTCAAATATCCGGTTGATATATTAATTGGAGCATTCATACGCTTCTTCTCTCTCATTTAATAATTGCAAATTTTCCGATATAACTATCGAGCTGATCCGCCTCCACGTGGAATATATAAAGCCCCGGTGCAACATCGAGGTTATCTTTCGTCCTTAAATTCCACTCCACATACCCTTCATTCGATCCCAGATGGTGTAACGTTTGAACGAGTTGACCCGACACGGTGAATATTCTTATTGTACATGAAGCGGGAAGGTTTCGAAACTCAATTCTGCGTTCACCTCTGCCCGAGACTGCGAACCGCTCGGGTTCAAAACTCGCGAAACCAACATATGGATTCGGTACAACATATGGAGGATCCTTTTTCATTGTATCTTTTGCAAGTTCTTCGACCGATTGTCCGTAGGTTGTAAATTCGAAAACATCACCTTCACCGAAAGGTATATTAATATAAACTTCATATATATCTCCGGCACCGGGGGCGGAAGGACTTCCACCGTTTGTTGGATTTTCCGGGTCTATCGATACCCTCCAGGTGACACGGGGTGCGGCAGGTTGTTCCTCCGTATAGGTAATAATATCAATATATTCACCGATTTCACTCAATGTTCCGTCTCCGTTTACATCGCGAAACCGAAAACGTAACCGCTTATCACCCTCTTCGGTATGCGCAAACACCCTAAATCTGGCAGGAATAGAAGGAAGTCCAATCCCGGCCAACGATGTATCCACATATTCATCACTGAATACAACCGAGAAGTCTTCCGGATAATTAGGCCGCTGTTGATTGATTGGAAGCACATGTTGATATCTGGTACGTAAATTCAGATTCGAGGTACTACCTTGAGTGAAGCCGGTTCGCTCGGGATCGACTTCGACCGTTTCCGGAGTTTTAATGACAGGAAGCAATCCACTTCCAACCTGTCCGATCCCTTCACCGTCAAGATCGGTTCCCTGATCAATAATAATTTCGCCTGTTGTCTCATTTATAAGACGATAGAAATCAGCTCGAACATGATCGGATATATGGGTCATAAATTTTAGTGTAAATTTATGATCATCAGGGATAAGATCAGAATTGACAATTTTAAAATCTATCGTACCGACACCGTCTCCCGAGACCCTTGAGAACTCACCGATATCAGCGGGAATGTATCCGGCTACTTTTGGATTCGGCCGGACCTGTACAACATTTTGCGGTATGATAACCCCGCCACGTGCCGTTCGTGAAACCGAGATAGAATTTTCTGAGGGATAAAAACCGTGTTCTTCCGATCCGTAATTATAAGCAGTTATTGCATAATAATACTGTTGACCGTTCGTTACCGTTGTATCTCTCCAGGTATGTGTGATGCCGGAATCATCACCGAGATAGAATGCAACTCCCTCGATCGTAATATTGGAGTAGCCGGTAATCCCGTTCTCCAGATCGAACTGTGCTATCGGTCTGCCGTGGCCGATCGGACCGGTTCCCCGTGCGGTGGAAATAACACGCGGATCAAGGAAAAGCGGATCGGTCGACCGATAGATTTTATATCCCTGGAAATTATTGATACCGACAACAGGATCGATTCCTTTTTCGGCGACATCGTCCCAGCTTAGTTGTACGTACCCGTCTCCCGCTTCAGCCCAGAGAGTCGGCATGGGCGGCGGTACGGCAAATTGGTAGTTCGCATTATATATTTGCTGGACAATTCGGACGGTGTTCCTTAACTCCTGCAGGTCTGTTCCGTATCCGAGTGCAAGACTAAATCGTTCCGTATTTCCCGCCTTCAGTATGAACGGTCCAGATGCAAATAAGAATCCAATATTATAATTCATAACGAGCGGAGGATCGAAGGCATCTTCCGGGTTCTCCGCGGAAAATTGTTCGTATAGGCGCCGGGGCCATTCACGACCATCGTTGAAAAATACGAGGTTCTCTACTTCGGTATCGGGATTCCCCTGCCCGGCAACTATTCTGTTTATTTTAAATCCGGTTAATCCGATTTGATCGGATTCGTTCAGGTCGGTCTGATCGAAATTTGGTTCGCCGGGTGTCGGGATACCGTCTCCTTCTCCTTCGGAGTTTGTTCCGAATATACCATCTACACCGGTATCATGCAGTTCGGCAACCCAGTCCATATCCTCATCGCCAGTCCACCACCTGCCCGCGCGAAACGCCGGGCGTTCTTCAAGCGGACCATAAAATGCTTCAAACTTTGCAAGATCATAATTCGCCTCAACATAGGCACGAATATTTTCCTGACCTTCGATCAGCATACCGGGACCGCTATCGCGTCGTTCATCGGTAACACCGTCACCGTCGTTATCTATACCGTCAAACGGATTTCCCGGTGTTTCGAGGTATGCATAGCCGAGATAACCTGTCGGACTACAATTACTTCGTAAATCATGACCGACGCCGTCGTTATCCCATGCATAGACGAGGTTCAAACCCGGTTCACGCTGGAAAAAAGCGTTGTTGTTGTCAGCTCCGTAAACACCTCTACAATTCAACATCGATCCTCCAACACCCGAATCCATATACATACCGAATATTATATTATCCTCATAATTGGTTGTACCCTCGTTCGTAATGTCGTAATGCCAGAAGATAACATTTCCTGCCTGCGGGTTTGCCCACTGAAATCCTCGGACTGCTATACGTAAACCCAGTCCTCTACGGGTCTCATCACGGAAGTCGGGATAAAAATCCCATGCATCATAAAAATCATCATCTTTGATAGTATATGATTCCTGATCCGCGGCAGCCCGCTTTCCGAAATATCCATTCCATGATCCGGGCCAGCCCGGATCGTCCGGATCGTTTATTTTATCGGGCCACGAATTGGGCCATGTTCTCGGATCGTGGCTCATTGCCGGAAAGCGTCCAGTATTGATCGCCGGGTCGGGTTGAAAATATCCAGGTCGGGGTTCAAAACGCATGATTCTATTTCGATGAGGGCTGATTCCTTGCCGCTCACGATATCCGGTTTCCATAATATACGCAAGATTGTCGTTGAGTTGTCTGATCTGGGCAAGTATAAACGGCGTAATACCATTGCTATAGTTCATACCTGTTCCTTTGGGTACTTCAACCGAATGGAATGTGGTCAAATCGACACTCCACGGTTCAGGCGGATAATCCCCAACCATACCGTAGTTATAGAACATGGTCCGTATATTATTCGCATCGTGAATACCCATTCGTTCGGCATCAACACGTCCCCGTCTTTCCGGAGGGACAACAGGTTCGTAATCCTGCGCGATTATCGGCAAATCTAAAAAGCCGATAAGAATTATCCCCGACAAAATTGTAGTGATCACTTTCATCGCTCTTTCCTCTCAAACATACTTCGTTACATCCGGATAAAATTATTAAATGATAT
>PWJF01000410.1 GCA_003560935.1 Ignavibacteriales bacterium | reverse complement strand
GGCAGCTATGGAGGATAAACGAGGCATTGATGTGGCTAACTCGGAGCTTCCACGATTTGTTACCGCTTCTCTTCAAGTAAATTACAGAAAACCGACACCGATCGGTACAGAATTAAAATTAACAGGATCGGTCAGAGAAATTTCCGAAAGGAAAGTGATCGTCGATATTCAATTATCAGCCGACGAAACGGTATGTGCAGAAGGGACTGTAATTAGCGTAGAAATGCGGTCTTCTTGAAAATATTTTTTTGATTATGGAAACTTAATTATATACACGTGTTGTTACAACGGTATCTCACGTTGTATCCAATAATCGGGAGGAAAGTATGCAATATCGAGTGTTTTTCGTAGTTTTTGTGGCAACATCGTTTCTGCTCATCGGGTGCGCCCCGCCTGAAGAAGAACCGGAACTTACCGTGGAACAAAAAATCGAACAAATTAACGAATGGCTCCCCGACCTGAAAATGGAGCTTGCAATGGAGAACAAATATGCCTGCTGTTTGAAAGAGGGCTGTAACCAATGTCTTCTTGCACACGGAAGCTGTCCGTGTTATAACAATCTACAGGAAGGTAAACCGGTATGCGGTGAATGCTATGCCGGCTGGCAGTTAGGACAGGGGATCGATAACGATTTTACCAGGGATGACGTAAAACTCGATACGGATCATCATCACTAATTATTTATTATTCCATCGCTCATTCAATATTTAACAGGAGTGCTTTATGAAAAAATTAATTCTACCGGCGGCCATCGTCCTGATCGTCGCGGCTATCTCGCTGTTCATGGGTTCGTCTACCGGCGAAAGTCAATCGGCGCTGGTCGGTGATTCGGGTAAAGAGTGTACCCAAACCGCAGTAATGGCATCAAGCAAGGAATGCGGGGACAAAGTCACAACAATCGCTGCACGCTTAAAAGAGTGCGGTGAGAAAACCCGTGCAATCATGGCATCCGAAAAGAAAGAATGCGGATCGGCCGTTACAGCGACAAAGGCTTCGACCGGGATCGAATGCCCTTACCGTGGTACGGTTTTGAAAGCTGCGGATGAAAAATCATCCTGCAGTGAGAAAACCGCGGCAGTTCACGCATCTGCAGAAAAAGTCGATCAGGAAGAAGCATGCTGTGAAAAACATGAATTTGCAATGGCTGAATAAGATTTAACATATACTGCTGTACTTACAGGGACGTTCATCGGGAACGTCCCTGTTCTTTATAAACTCTTCCGGTATTGTTCTACAATAGTCATTACAGCGTTATCGAGGTCTTCTTCCGAACCGATATCAATCCACCTGATACGCTTATCTCTTCCGAACCATGACATCTGGCGCTTCGCGTAGCGACGGGTGTTTTGTTTTATCAGCTCGACCATTTCTTCCCTCTTGATCTTCCCCTCAAGATAGTCGATTGTCTCGGCGTATCCGACAGACTGTAATGCGTTGCAATGTTTCGAATATCCTTTATCGAGTATGGATCGTACTTCATCGATTAATCCCTGCTCTATCATGTGATCGACCCGTTGTTCGATTCTTGCATAGAGCTTCCCTCTGTCCCAGTTCAATCCAAACCACAAAAAACGGTACGGAAGTGGTTCGCTTGTTTTCTTTTCGATTTCCGCTCTCGTCATACCGGTCATGTAATAAATCTCAAGTGCACGCATAACGCGCCGTGGATTACGGAGGTCAATGGATTGCGATGCATTCGGGTCGAGTTTTTGCAACTCCGCCGCCAGCTTATTGAGCCCCTCCTTTTCATGCCGCTTCGATATCCGTTCGCGTAATTCAAGATCGGCTTCGGGCATCTCGACGATTCCATCGACAAGTGCTTTAACATATAAACCAGTCCCGCCGACGACAAAAGGAACTCGATCCCGCTCGAAAACTTCTTCGGTAATGCGACGCGATTCCTGAGAAAACTTTCCGGCATTCCATGCCTCATCAGGTTCAAGTGAATCGACAAAATGATGCGGAATGCTATTGCGTTCTGCCGGAGATGGTTTCGCTGTACCGATGGTCAGGTGTTTATAGACCTGTCGTGAATCGGCCGAGAGGATTTCACAGGGTATTTGCCGGGCAACATTAAGTGCCACCTGAGATTTTCCGGAAGCGGTCGGCGCGGTTAATATGAGGACGGTATTATTACTCGGCATGGTTACTTTATCAGTTCGACCATCCACGTTTTCCGATGAGAGGGACAAACTTAAATCCGTGAATTTCCCGTGTCAGGAATTCCTCTCCCTGTTTCTCTATGATGTGCAGTTTTTGTTCGTCAATTCCGCCGATCGGTATGACTAATCTTCCCCCTTCATCGAGCTGATCCAGAAGCGGCTGCGGTATAGTCGGGGCGCCTGCCGTAACAAGTATTCCTCTATACGGTTTAAACTCCGACCAGCCGAGCGTTCCATCGCCCACCCGCGCTGCGACACGATAACCGAGTTTATCGAGTCTCTTGCGCGCTTCATTCAACAATTGATAATTACGTTCGATAGTGAAGACTCGTATTCCCATTTCTGCCAGAATAGCTGCCTGGAATCCCGAGCCTGTTCCGATTTCCAGTACTTTTTCCCCTTCTTTTACGTTACATGCTTCGGTCATAAATGCGACCGTATACGGTTGAGAAATGGTTTGTGAATATCCGATCGGAAGCGCACAATCATCATACGCACGACTGACAAAGGCATCCTGTACGAACATATGACGTGGTACTTTTGACATAGCGTCGAGCACTCGTTTATCGCTTATTCCGCGATCGATCAACAATTGTATCATTTCGCGGCGTTCTTCATCAAAACGTTTCAATTGATCCTCTAATTATTTTTTTCCTTCGAGCCATTGCCAAAAATATTCTTGAAAGATGTATTACTCACCTCGGCAATACTTTCTTCTAATTTTTCGCGCAGCTCGTCGGGTGTCAGACCCCGTATAATATCCCCGCTTTCGGCAATGGAAATGGTTCCGGTTTCTTCCGAAACGATAACCACAAGTGCATCGGATTGTTCGGAAATTCCGAGTGCAGCTTTGTGGCGCATCCCGAGCGTAACACCACCGACCGTTTTTCGCTCCGATACAGGAAGGGTCACGCGGGCTGCTTCAATAATGCGATCCTTTACGACAACGGCGCCATCGTGCAGGGGTGATTTAGGGTTGAAAATTGAGACAAGTAAATGCTTGCTGACACGGGCTTCAAGCGGATGTCCTGTTTCAATAAAGCTGCGGATTCCCGTTGCTCTGACGATAACGATTAATGCGCCGTGTTTTTTCTCGGATAGTTCCGCAGCCGCTTCCACTATTTCATCGACCGATTCGCTTACGTCAAGTTTAATAAACATACGTACGAGACGGTTCCTCCCGAGGAATACAAGCAAACGGCGTATTTCAGGAGCAAATAAGATTATAAATGCTATAACCCAGATATCGCTCAATGTTTTCAGTATCCAGGTGATCACCTTTAAATCCAGTGCCTGTGCGATGAAGGAGAACGCGATGATAACGAGGAGTCCGATGAAAATATGAATTGCAAGCGTAGACCGCATCAACATGTACAGCTTATACGCAATAAGCGCGACGATCATTATATCGATAAGATCGGATATGGTAACCGTTAAAAAACCGATGCGAATAATTTCCATTATGTTCCCCCGGCATTTTCTTCAACATATCCGCCGCCGAGCGTAACTGCATGTGCTATCCGAACGGCGCGTTTAGCGGCTGCAACATCATGCACGCGGACTATCGATGCACCGTTTACAATCCCGATAGTGAAATAGTTAAGAAAATAGAATACGATGGAGGTAATACTACGGAGTATCATTTTCATAACTTTGCCATGGCTGTCAAAGAAGGCGAAAAACTCAATTCACCTATTCAGGAAGGACAAAAAACGGTGCTGATGTGTCACATTGGAAACATCTCCCAATATTTGGGCCGCTCATTAAATACTAATCCCCAAAACTGTCGAATTATTGGTGATTCCGAAGCTATGAGTAAATGGACCCGGGATTATGAGCCGGGTTGGGAACCGAAAATATGACATTTCAACAATCAAAATTATATGATGTCGAGG
>PWJF01000005.1 GCA_003560935.1 Ignavibacteriales bacterium | reverse complement strand
CATAACAGCCTCCCGCCATTATATGCCAAAAAAAATAGCCCATCAGGTGGGCTATCTACAGAAGTGTGTTAAAGATATTAAAATAAACCATAGAAATCAATAGGTTACGCTTTATCGGGCTCCGCAGGATTTTCCAACAAATTCGCTCCCTCATGCGACCGTACCAACCGGCGAAACTCCTCCGGTACGGGTATCGGTTTTCCATTTTGTGGATGCAACCAGACGTGAAACGCCCTATTTTTTGCAATGAGGGTATCCGTTGCAGCATCCCGGAGCATTCCCTCAAAAATGAAGCTTGTATTGCCGATCTCGGCTATGCGGGTGTAAACATCAATTTCCATATCAAATCTGGCAGGTGACTTATAGTCGATTTCGTTGCGGGACAGAACAACACGATTGGATGAATTCACTTTATTCAAATCAAGTGCTGCGCCGATATGTTTCAGATATTCTACCCTGCCCACCTCACAATAAAGCATATAAATCGTGTTGTGCACGATCCCCTGCCAGTCTACTTCGTATGTGCGTACACGAACCGATGTTTTAAAATTAAACTTATTCTTGTCCATAATCAGTTTTTCAAAACGTTTCGAACAATTTCTGCAGCTGTCTGCACCTCGCTCATCGATACATCCAGATGCATTACCGCCCGTATTTTACCTATACCGGTCGGAGTGAGGAGCACGCCATTCTCTTTCAGGTGATCGAGCACTTCATCAACAGACCGATCTGTTCGCTTTCGTATATCGACGATACACATATTCGTCGGTGATATATTCGGCAGAAATTCCAGATCATCCATATCGGACAGGATTTCCCGGAATATCCCGGATTTTTCATGATCTTCCGACATTCTCTTGATGTTATTCCGGACAGCGTACATTGCCGCTGCTGCAATGACACCCACTTGCCTCATTCCGCCGCCGAATACTTTCCGGTATCGGTGTGCACGTGTTATCGTTTCCCTGTCTCCCAACAGCATCGATCCTATCGGTGCGCCAAGGCCTTTTGAAAAACAAACCGAAACGGTGTCGAAGAGATTCCCGTACTCTTTGAACGATACCCCCGATGCCACGGAAGCATTCCATACTCGCGCGCCGTCAAGGTGTAGACGCAATCCATATTCCCGTGCACTACGACAAAGGGACTTCATTTCCTCAAACGGGTACACCGCACCACCGTACCGGTTATGAGTATTCTCCAGGCAGAGTAAACGCGATCTCGGATTATGATAATCGGCCGAGCGAATCGCACCTGCAAGTTTTTCTCCGGAAATGCTTCCATTGTTACCTTCGAGTGTATGCAATTGAACACTTGAAAGGATAGCCGGTGCAGCCGTTTCATAATGGAAGATATGCGATTCCGCTTCAACAATTACTTCATCTCCCGGTTCGGTCTGCGATTTTATCGCAAGTTGATTTCCCATAACACCTGACGGGACAAACAATCCGGCTTCCTTCCCGAACATTGCGGCAACTTCTTCCTGGAGTTTGTTCACCGTCGGGTCTTCACCAAAAACATCATCTCCAACCTCTGCATTACCCATCGCCTCGATCATTGCCCGTGAAGGTTTTGTAACTGTGTCGCTACGCAGATCGATCATTTTCATTTATTTCTTTTCTGTATTTATCCTGGATTGTAAACATTCTCTTTCGCATTCGCTCACCGAGTGAAGCCATAACCGGCAACACGCCGAACAGCAAACACAGTTTAGAAAATACGTCGCCATGTCTTGCATAAAATGTTAATTGTCCGGATACCGGTATCTCAAAGACAATTTGTGTCTGTGTGAACAAATCCGTTTCATGTAAGATACGACCATAAGGATCAAGGAACGCTGAGATACCGCCATTTGCCGCACGTGCTATTGCTCTTCGGTTTTCGATAGCCCTGAAAACCGACATCTGTAAATGCTGTCGCGGCCCCGGGGTTCTCCCCCACCAGCTATCGTTGGTAATTACAACAAGGAAATCGGCTCCCTTGTTTGTGAAATGCCGAACAAAGCCAGGATATACGGATTCATAACAGATTACCGTTCCAAATGATCTCAATCGGTCATCATTATCGTAGAAAGGGAAAAGCGTGGTATCGGGTCCTACATCCCAGCCGCCGACACCGATACTCCGCCGTATTTTTACTGCGAATTCAAACAAATCACCGAATGGGATTTTTTCAACAAACGGGACGAGTACAATTTTCCCGTACCATGTGTATTCATCAGAATGTGGATTAAAAAGTACCGCAGCATTGAAAGACTCATAACGTTCGCCGGTCTCGGGTACTTCTTTGGCGGTTCGCGGGGTAACTTCGTCTCTTTCATATATTTTTGCATACGGCACGCCTGTCAGCACCGGAATATCCGTCTGGTTAACAAATTCCTGTACCATTTCCCTATAAAAGCGGTTTTGCGGCATCATAAGGTAGAACGTTATCGCATTTTCAGGCCATAGTATAACATCGGGATTATCAGGAATAAGCCGTTCGGATTGACCGAGCAGTTGTTCGGTGAGCATGTGCCTGCTTAATTCCCACTTCTCAAAGGGATCGGAATCCGGTTGAACGACACCCACCCGAAGGCTTTCGGTAAATTCACGCTCGTTGGACAAGACAATAGACCCATAAATAAACGGGATGAAGTGAATCACAACAATAACGACTGCGGTACCTATTGCCGGCTTTGATGTGATATTCCATCGCTTTGAAGCAATGTTCATTACAAGATAGAAAGCGATTGCATTTATGGTCACAATCCAGAAGGATAATCCGTAAACACCTGTAAAAGTAATAAACTGGGAACGGACGATATCATAACTCTGTGTATTGCCAAGCGTTTGCCAGGGAAATGCAAGATCGCCGATACTATGGATATATTCGAATCCCACCCAGATAAACGGCAATGCTATAAGCGCATACAGCAATCCAAAGGTTCGCCGGATAACAAGATAACCCAGGACGGGAATAAAGAAAAAGAATGGATGCGCGAGTAGAAGCAATGCTCCGCCGAACATCTGCATTCCTTCTCGACCATGCACAAATCCGCCCATCCAGTACACCGAAACCACTTGCAATATAAAAAATGAGATATAGGTATATCTAAGAGGACGGGAAAATCCGCCGGTAAACTCAAAAAGCAATAACAGAGGTACAAGGGCAAAACATGCGACAACACCCAGCGGAAAAGGAGGAAATGAGATTCCGAGTCCAATCCCGGTAAGCAAAGAAAGAAATATTAAAAATCTCCGGTGTTTTTTCTCTTCCGGGGGTTGAACGATCGACTTATTTTTCTTTTTCAATTTGATGAACTCCGCTTTTTTTCTTGAAAATTCTTGAGTAAATCCATTCAGCCGACATTAGTGCACCGATGATGATAAAACCGCATACTATTCCTACTATAAATCCACCCAGTACATCTATAGGAAAATGTACTCCCACATAAATTCTCGATAGACCTATAGCTAATGCAAAGACAATGAACCACCACTTAAATCTCGGGTAATACCAGCTTAATAAAAGAGCCACGGCCGCATTGTTTGCAGCATGTGATGAAGGAAACGACCTTCCGCCTCCGCATCCGACAAGTAATCTGACATTCTCAATATTGTAGATACCATCGACAAAATGACACGGACGGGATCTATCAAATATGGATTTCAGAACAGAGCTATTAAATTGGTCAGCCAGTGCAATAACAAGCACCAAACCGGCAGCAACCATACGTCCTGTTTTACCTCCCCAGATTATGAGGGCGATCCATATTACCCCAACAATTACAAATGACAATGTGTATTTGTTCAAATCTGTTAAGAACGGCATCAGAACATCGAATGCCGGATTAGCAATCGTCTGATTAAAGAACGAAAAAAGTAATCTGTCTATGTAAACAAAAAAATCAATCAAGTGATTTTATAGTTAGTGTTTATCTAAATTGTATGGTGGCAATCGCCAACGCTGCTGCTCCCTCGACACGCCCTAATGCTCCGAGTGTCTCGTTTGTAGTGGACTTGATATTGACCTGTGAAGGTTCAATCCCAAGGAATTCGGATATTATCTCGCACATCTCCTGTGTAAATGGTGATATTTTCGGTCTCTCCAAAATCAAGGTTGCGTCAATATTGACGATCAGGTACGAATGAACGGTCAACATCTCGTGTACCTTTTTCAGCAATACCGTACTTCGCACATCCTTCCATTGTGGATCCGTGTTCGGAAAATGTTGTCCAATATCTCCCAATCCCGCCGCGCCAAGTAGAGCATCGGCAATAGCGTGCAAAATTACATCGGCATCGCTATGTCCTTCAAGGCCGAAATCCGAGGGTATTTTCACCCCTCCGAGCCATAATTCTCGATTTTTCGATAAGCGATGTATGTCGTATCCGATACCGGATCGGGTAATCATAACGTTTTTTAATATGTTGAAAAAATTCGATAATTTTTCGGTTCGAGCCATTCCACGCGCATATCCGCAATATGAGCATGCCGGGGACCGATTTTAATTTCCTCAAGATAACCGGATACCGCTGATTTATCCCCCTCTGCTTCAATCTCTACTTCCCCGGTCAGGAGGTTTTTTGCATATCCCGTAATCCCGTATCGATCAGCCAGGCGGGAGGCGAAGAATCTAAACCCCACTCCCTGTACAACACCGCTTACGATTGCTCGTGCTCGTACCATAGTGTTAAACCCCATTTATCTAATACATCAGAAAGCTCTGATACTATCAAGCCACCGACAATAATTGCCCCCCCGATAACACCCTGCATGCCTAATATTTCATGAAGAACTAAAAACGCCAATACTGCGGTAAATACCGGCTCAAGCGTGAAAATTATTGCGGCTCGCGTTGGAGTCGTATAGCGCTGGTATTCTGTTTGCAAATACGTATTTATCACCGTCGCAAGGATTGCCGTATATGCCAAACCGAACAACAAGTTGCCGGTGGGATTAAATCGGATGCTCTCAAAACCTCCGGCGAAAATAAAGCTGAGCACCATTACCGTTGATATTTGTAAATAGACAAGATGAATAATAGAAATTTTTTTTGAAAAAACATCTATATACACAATATATAACGCAAAAAAGAACGCACACGCAAGCGTGAGTCCATCCCCGATATTGAACGATGCTCCTGCCGGGGATGTAAGTAGATACAATCCAATCACCACGAGAACCACACCGATAAGATTTCCCGGGCGCGGCATGCGCTTTTCAATTAGCATTTGAAGCAGAGGCGTAAACACGACGGCAAGTCCGGTAATAAATCCGGATTTCGATGCGGTCGTATACTGCAGGCCAAGTGTTTGTGTGGAAAATCCGATAAACATTATCACTCCGAGAATTATTCCCGACCGGAGAACAGGTTTTGTGAACCCTTTTAATTTCGTCAGCACAAAAGGTGTCAGAATCGCAGTCGCAATCAGGAACCGAACACCGACAAAGAATAACGGTGATATATCATCCAGAGCGCCTTTAATTACAACAAACGTTCCGCCCCAGATCAATGTTATAATTATTAGAATCGTTTCGGATTTTCTACGCTGTCTCTTTTGTTCGCTATGATTCACGCTTTCAATAATTATCAATATTCGAAACAATAAATATACGAAATTATTTGTTAATGATAAATGTTTATAAATTTGATTAATTCTCCCGACTCTGTCGGGATCATTGATTAAAAAACAAATAATTCGCTTCGCTCATTGATTAAAAAACAATTAATTCGCCTGGCTCATTGATTAAAAAACAATTGACAATCAAGATTATATTCTTTATTTTTTCTAAATTATTGATATTTTGGTATTTTCAGGAATAAAGCTGTCAAAACGATGAGTGCACGAACCTTAAAAGACGAGTTGAGTGAACGGGATAGGGCGGTTCTGCGTCACGTGGTACAGAATTTTATTTTAACGGCGAATCCCGTCGGCTCACGATACCTGGCGAAGCATAGCTGTTTAAATCTGTCGCCTGCTACGATACGGAATCTCATGGCAGACCTCGAGAAGCGAGGATACCTCAATCATCCTCACACCTCGGCGGGCAGGGTTCCGACGGATAAAGGGTATCGTGTATACGTCGATATGCTCATGGATCTGGAGCAATTATCAAGAAGGGAAGTCGAGGCAATCGAACGGAAACTTGATACTGTTGAAGATCGTGAAGAACTGCTTGCACAGGCGTCCGATATACTCGGGAATATATCATGCCAGCTCAGTATCGTCACGAACCCCCAGCTTGCAACGGGAAAACTTGACCGGCTTGAAATGGTTTCTCTGTCAAGCAACAGGATAATGGTGATCATCACGGTCCAGAGTGGAATCGTAAAGACGCTTGTGATGGAGGTACAATCCGAGGTCAGCCGGGATAAACTTGAAGCGATCACGCAGGTGTTAAATGAACGGCTGCACGGCTTGACATTAAAGCAAATTCGCGAAACATTTTCAGAACGGGTAAAAGATTTTCAGAATGAAGAGACAGGGTTAATACGATTGTTTGTAGATTCGGTTGATGAACTATTCGACGACACGAAAGACCGAGACAGATTGTTCATAAGCGGCACGCGTGATATTTTAAAACATCCGGAATTTAATTCGCCCGATAAAATACGAAGTGTTATCGAGCTCATTGACGACAAGGAGATCATTATTCACGTGCTCGAGAGCCAGGGCGAGAAAGCTACAGATTTAGCCATTTCCATTGGAAATGAAAATCCAGAAAAGAAATTAAAAAATTATAGTGTGATCACGACACGGTATTTAATCGGTGATATCTTCGGTACCGTCAGTGTCATCGGACCGAAACGAATGAATTATTCCCGGATTATTCCGGTGGTAGATCATATTGCAAAGACGATTACGCAGCGAACATCGCAACAAAATTAATTAATCGGAGGTGTAGTAATTAGCATATGGGTGATAAGAATAAAAACAAAGGATTGGACGAACAGAACCAACAAATGAAAGAGGAAAAAAACCAAGGAGAAGGTCAGACTTCTCAAGAAACATCTAATAAAAATAACACGACGGATGCAACAATTCAGGAATTAGCGGTTAAAATCGAGCAGATTGAAAAAGAACGCGACAACCTGAAGGACAAGTATCTTCGGAAAGCCGCCGAGTTTGAAAATTACAAGCGTCGGACCGAGCAGGAGTTCGCCGCTCTTAGTAAATATGCCACGGAACAATTGATAATCGACATTCTCCCTGTTATAGATGATTTCGAGCGATCACTTCACGTCAGTAAAAACAGGCGTGAATTCGGTCCGTTCTATAAAGGGATCGAATTAATATACCAAAAATTTATGCAACTGCTTGAATCAAAGGGCGTAAAACCGATAGAGGTGGAAGGAAAGCCGTTTAATGTGGACTTACATGATGCACTCATGCAGGTACCAAAGGACAACATAGAACCGAACACTATAATCGAGGAAGTCGAGAGAGGATATCTTTACGATGACAAAGTTATTCGTCATGCTAAAGTCGTCGTCGCAAAGGAACCGGAGACGGATGAAACGGCCCATGACGGGACATCCGGGGAAGAAGTGAATAAGAAGGAGAATAAGTAATGCAGAAACGGGATTTTTATGAAGTGCTTGGAGTATCCCGGAATGCTTCACAGGAAGAGATAAAGAAGGCGTATAGAAAATTTGCGGTAAAGTATCATCCGGATAAAAATCCGAATGATCCGGAAGCTGAAAAAAAATTCAAAGAATGTGCCGAAGCATACGAAGTACTTCGCGACCCGGATAAGCGGCAGCGCTACGACCGGTTCGGTCATGAAGGCATGCGTTCATCCGACTTCGGCGGGTTCCGTGATGTCGAAGATATTTTCAGTGCTTTTGGCGATATATTCGGAGGCAGTTTCGGCGGTACGATATTCGAAGAAGTATTTAGCGGCGGTCGTGGACGAAGCGGCCGTTCGAGATCATACACCGGTACTGCAGGCAGCGATTTGAAAATTCGACTAAAGCTGACACTCGAAGAGATTGCTCGCGGGACAAAAAAGAAATTAAAAATTAACAAGTATGTAAGTTGTTCGACCTGCAGCGGATCGGGCGCAAGCAGCAGCGACGGATATCGCCGCTGTGAATATTGCAGCGGAAGCGGTGAGATACGACAGGTCTCACGCTCGGTGTTCGGTCAATTCGTAAACATAACGCCATGCGCAAACTGCGGCGGCAGCGGTAAAATTCTTTCCTCACCGTGCAAAGCGTGCGACGGCGAAGGACGCGAGCAGAAGGAGGCGACGGTCGAAATAAGTGTTCCGGCCGGAGTATTGGAAGGTCAGTACCTCACACTGCGGAATCAGGGAAATGCCGGGCGACGCGGCGGACCGGCGGGGGATCTTCTCGTTGTTATTGAGGAGGAACACCACGAAAAATTTATCCGGCGCGGAGACGATATTGTCTTCGATCTTCTTGTAAGCTATCCTACTGCGGTTATGGGCGGAGATGTTGAAGTACCGACACTGAACGGGCGCGCCCGGATGAAGATCGACCCCGGAACTCCCTCAGGACGAATATTACGCATGCGTGGAAAGGGCATTCAACACCTGAACGGCGGAGGACGGGGTGACCAGCTCGTGCGTATTAACGTCTGGGTACCGAAGAAGGTATCGGCAAAAGAAAAAGAACTGATCCGGGAACTGGATAAACAGCAAAACATTCACCCGAAAGAATCGGATCAATCGGCGAATAAAAGTTTCTTTGAGAAAATCAAAGACGTTTTCAATTAATAAAAAATGAAATTTACCAGGTACATTGCACGGCTGCTCTCGTTTACCGATAATGAGAAACGCATTCTCGTGCTGCTTGCCGTCGGATTTATGGTAGGGGTGGGTATTGCTGCATATCAGGGATTCCGGGCGGACCTGGAAATTGAAGATTTCAGCGAGCAATATCGTCAGCAAGATACCGTCTTTATTGAACGATCGGAACACATACCTGAAGCAGATACGAACGGTACTCCCCCGCTGACAGTACTTGCACCGAACAGTATCAATGTAAACACAGCTTCAAAAGAAGAACTTACATTATTGCCGGGTATCGGTGACGTGTACGCAGAACGTATAATACTCTATCGCGAAGATCATGGAGCGTTCACAACACCCGAAGAGTTGTTGAAAATTAGCGGTATCGGTGAGCGCCGGCTTGAACAAATTAAACCGTATATAACTTTCTAACTCAATACTTCATCGACCAGGAGGAAATTACATGATAGGTCAGCCGAAACCCAAGGGATCAATTATACTGAAAATCGTCATAGTTTTGTTGTTCGGTGTGTTAGTGTATACTATATGGGAGCCGTTTGAAATAATCAAAACCCAAGAACAGCAACGAACAGAGTCACGTTTGCGAATGGCAAACATTCGAAACGCACAAATGTTTTACTTCACGCAATACCAAACGTATCAGAAAGACCTCGATAGTCTGGTCTACTGGATTCAAACAGACAGTCTTGCGGTTGCAAAACGTGACAGCTTATTTAAGCCTCTTATTACCGGGGTATTTGAACCGGAATCTCTTAAGTATTCGCCGCGAAGCCATGAACAATATGCGTTGGCGGTAGATGACACTTCAACAACACATCGGTATTTCCTGGAATGTCCGGATGGATACGGTTTCGTCGGATCATTAGAAGACGTATCGCAATTACACCGCGCGAGCTGGGAATAATTATCCTGAATGGAACTCTGTATGATCGGTTTGTATGTTCAACATGATACATTACGCGCGGTCGATATTGATCGGAAATCGAACGGATATGTTTTAAACGCAGCCGCAGAACAACCGGTACACCTTCCTGTATCGGACAGATTGCGACAATTTACGGACGATGAAGCGCATGAGTACCTACACAATTTCTCCGCTTCGTTACAAGCGTTATTATCCGTTAAAGGATTTTCCAGCAAAGAAATTGCTATCGCTATAGATGTACGCAATGCATTTATTCATACCGTCCCTTTCGACGGTGACTTTTCGTCCGAAAATATCAAACGGTTAATTGAATGGGAATTACATCACTACTTCCCCGATATAGCGAGTGACGCATTTTTATTCGACACATATAATCCGGGATTTAATCCGGCAAAAGATTTATCTCCCAAGTTTATATACACTGCGGTCCTGCGTCCGTACATACATGTTCTTCAACGTGGAGTTCGGTCAGCCGGCATGAAACTTCTTTCGATTAACGTCGACCAGTTTGCCATTGAAAAAATATTAAAACTTGCAACAATGGGGAAAAAACAGGAACGTTTAAATGCCGTCTGTTTTCGAACCAACGATATTTTGTATTGCAGCTTATTATGGAATCATCGTCTGGTACGGTACCGTGAGTACTTGCTCAATAATGTCTATTCACCGGACAAGCGGCTCGAGATGTTTCTGGCATCACTCATCGGTCCTAAGAAAAATATCGAACAACGAATTTACTATCATCCGTTTGACACAACTATTACCAAGAGTGCAGAAACCAATACCGGGTGGAAATTCGACCGTTTCAAACCATTTGATAATTTGCAATTAACCCGTAAAGCAAAACGAAATATTCCAGACTCGATAATAGCACAGGAAGGATATGCTCCCGCTATATCAGTTGCACTTAATGATAAATAGAGCATAATGCGCATTACCGGTGGCGAGTATCGTGGACGCACTGTTTATTCGGGGAAAACCAGGAATATTCGACCTGCAACCGACCGTGTGCGTGAAACTATTTTTGCTATACTACCACAATATATCGATCTTTATAAAACGAAGGTAATAGATCTATACGCCGGTACCGGCAGTCTCGGATTCGAATGTCTGAGCCGTGGTGCGAAATTTGTAGTGTTTGTGGATGCATCGCGAGATGCGGTAAAGATAATGAAACGAACAGCAGATGAATTGAATTGTACAAACCGTTGTGAAATTGTGCTGAACACCGTCGAACGGTATATAAAAAACCCCAGCCATCGTGGAGGATTAATCTTTGCGGATCCACCCTATGCTTTGGAAGGTCTGTCTGATTTACCCGCTATGATAGCACGTGCCGGAATAGCTGAACGTGAAGCAGTGCTTTTGATAGAACATAGCAAACAGACTGTGTTTCGTGACGATAACGCCTTCACCATATTCAGGCAAAAGGTGTTTGGAAATTCAATTGTATCTTTCTTCAGACTGCATAACTCAGAATCTAATGACAGGATTGTCTAATGAAACGAGCCATTTATCCAGGAACATTTGATCCCTTTACAAACGGACATCTTGATATCGTCCATAGAGCAGCGGCACTCTTTGATGAAGTGATCGTCACGGTCGCCCGCAACAGCTCAAAAAAACCTCTCTTCACTACCGACGAACGTATAGATATGATCAAAGAATCAATATCATCTCTCAACACCGTACATGTCGACAGCTTTGAGGGATTGCTTGTCAAATATGCAAAGGAAAAAAAAGCGCAAGTCATTATCCGGGGATTACGAATGATTTCAGATTTTGAATTTGAATTTCAGATGGCATTGATGAACCGTAAGCTTGCAGAGGATATTACTACCGTATTTCTGATGCCCGATGAGCGGTATACATATCTCAGCTCATCGATCGTACGTGAAATCGCCCAGCTCGGTGGCGGCTGTGGTCCGTTTGTGCCGCAAGGTATTGAAAAACGCTTGAAAGAGAAATATTCATCATAAAAAGTAGAGGAATGCATCTGCGACCCTTATCAAGAAAAGCAGACTTAGTAACTGAATCTCAAACACTTGCACTTTCTGCGCGCGCCGTAGCCATGAAACGCAAGGGTATTGATGTGATTAGCTTGGCGGCCGGTGAACCTGATTTCCCTACACCCGACTATATCAAGCGGGCCGGTATCTCTGCAATTGAACATAACTTTACAAAATACACTCCCAACAGCGGAATACAGGAATTACTTGAAGCGATATCCAATAAATTCAAAAAGGAAAATGAATTGCATTGGTCACCCGATGAAATACTTGTATCTTCCGGCGCGAAGCATTCCATATATAATGCGCTTCACGCAATCTGCAATCCCGGTGACGAAGTAATTATTATCTCTCCTTACTGGGTGAGCTTTCCCGAGATGGTAAAATTCGTCGATGCAAAACCAATAATCATCAAGACCTCGGACGCCAGCGGATTTAAAATAACACCTCGAGAACTGAGGAAATCGCTCTCTTTAAAATCAAAAGTTTTAATTTTTAACACACCCTCCAATCCAGCTGGAACAGTATATACACGCGAGGAAATTGAAGATATTGGGACGGCCATTGCCGACACGGGTCTATATGTTATCAGCGATGAGATTTACGAGCATCTTGTGTACGACGGCACGCGGCATTTTAGTATCGGCTCTATCGAATCGCTCCGTGAGCTTACCGTAACGGTAAATGGCGTATCCAAGGCATTCTCAATGACCGGTTGGCGTCTCGGATATATGGGGGCACATAAAAATATTATAAATAATGCGGCAAAATTTCAGGGACAGGTCACCTCCAATGCCTGTTCCATATCACAACAGGCAGCGCTTTGTGCACTAACGTCTCCTCTTGATGAGGTCTGGAGAATGCGGGATGAATTTGAAAAACGACGAGACTACATAGTCGGTGAACTTAACGCGATGCACGGTATATCATGCTCAAAACCAAAAGGCGCTTTTTACGTTCTTCCGCGCGTCGATGAGTATTTCGGGACATCTTATGGTTCGTTCCAGATACGGAGCGATGTCGATATGTGTGAATATTTACTTGTAGAAGGAAATGTAGCGACAGTTCCGGGGAGTGCTTTCGGTTCTCCTGAATATATTCGATTATCATATGCTGCATCTATTGACGATTTGAGAAAAGGTATGCAGCGAATAGGCGACTGCCTGACAAAACTCAAATCTTGACTTTCAAGGTTGATAACTGTATATTAGCACTCAAAATATAAGAGTGCTAAATCAATAATTAACCGGAGGCGGAAATGCCAACGTATGAATACAGGTGCGGCGAGTGTGGGCATCAGTTTGAGGAGTTTCAAAGCATAAAAGCGGATCCGCTTAAGACTTGCCCTGAGTGTAAAACCGATAAATTGCGTAGATTACTCGGTGCAGGCGCCGGGTTAATTTTCAAAGGAAGCGGATTTTATATTACCGATTATAAAAATAACGGTAATGGTCAAGCCAAAAAGAAGAATACTGAAAGCACAAAGGAAACAAAGGATTCCTCAAAAGATACTTCCGCTAAATCTTCCGGTACGACGTCCGAAGAAGAATAAAGAATGATAATTGTGAATGTTCCGATCAAGTTTTCTTTGAGTGACTCTTAAGATTTTTTCTCGTTTCCCGAGCATTTTGAAATTCCGTTTCGATCTGACTGAAATCCACTCTTTGCAATGCTTCTTTATACATGTTGAGTCGTATGATCAAAGTACTGAGATCGGAGATAATGTTGTCTTTATTTTCATCCAGAATATCTTTCCAAACCGAATAGGCACTTTCACCGATTCGCGTCACGTCCTTAAACCCGCCCGCGGCAAGTTCGTAAGCCACGGCGTTTTCACCGGCATTGTTGCGTAATTCATTAAGTATTGCTACGGCAAGCAACTGTGGAACATGGCTTATTTGTGACACCGTTTTATCGTGCATCTCCGCCTGAAGAATCACCGGATGAGCGCCGATAGTGGTAACCAGTGTAAGGAGATCATCCGGGATATGTCCCGTTACCGGAGTACATAAGACATACACGGCATTTTGAAATAGGTCGGGATCG
The DNA here is from genome assembly GCA_003560935.1 of Ignavibacteriales bacterium. Taxonomy (GTDB): domain Bacteria; phylum Bacteroidota; class Ignavibacteria; order T3Sed10-11; family T3Sed10-11; genus T3Sed10-11. Next base: position 1,587 of record PWJF01000005.1, on the reverse strand, counting down.
GCATGTTCTATACCGGACTTGTGACTTCCAGCCATCGGATGACCGCCGATAAAAGTCATATCTCCTGAGAGTGTCTTCGCAGCTTTCATAACCGGGCGTTTGATACTGCACATATCCGAAATAATCGTACGCTTGGAATACGAATGGAGAGAGTTAATATGCTGTAAAACACTCGATACAGGTGTAGCTAAAAATAATATATCAGCAGAGTTAACAAGTTTATCGAAAGTATTTTCGATATTATCCAGAATTTTATTGGATCGCGCGTTTGTTGCAACTGTTGTATCTATATCGAATCCAATTACGGTTGATCTGGGTAGGTATTTCTTAATAGCACCTGCCAGAGATCCCCCCATCAATCCAAGACCTGCTATGCCGATAATCTTGTTTGATATATCCATCGATTAATTTTCTATGGAATGAATTCCTTTTTTCTTAACCGGTCCGGAGAGTTTTCTGCCGATAGCGTGAATAATTATTTTAATCTCCTGCATGAGCTGCTTGAATTGTTCAGGAAATAGGGATTGACCTCCATCAGACATTGCATTATCCGGATCCGGATGGACTTCGACCATTATTCCATCCGCACCGGCGGCAACTGCTGCACGAGCCATCGGGATAACTTTATCGCGTATACCAACGGCGTGAGATGGGTCGGCAATAATCGGCAAATGACTCTTTTGATGGATAACGGGTATTGCACTCAAATCCATTGTGTTGCGGGTGGATTTTTCAAACGTACGTATCCCCCGCTCCCAAAGTATAACCCCCTCATTACCTCCCGATAGGATATATTCTGCCGACATGAGTAATTCCTCCGTAGTAGCAGAAAGCCCGCGTTTAAGCAGCACCGGTTTATCAATTCTTCCGACTTCGCGAAGCAGTGTATAATTCTGCATATTTCGTGCCCCGATCTGGAGAACGTCGGTGTACTGCATAATCGTTTCGATCTGAGAAACATCCATGATTTCGGTGACCATTTTGAGTCCGAAAGCATCACATGCATTCCGCATAATACGGAGGCCCTTTTCACCAAGTCCCTGGAAAGAATACGGCGATGTTCTGGGTTTAAATGCACCTCCCCGCATCATTACTGCACCGAGTGCCGAAAGTGATTCAGCAAGTGTGAACATTTGATCTTCGCTTTCAACCGAGCAGGGACCTGCGATGACTACTACCTCTTCGTCTCCGAAAATAACATTTTTCCCCACTCTGATAACCGTGTTATCACGTTTAAACGATCTGCTTGCGAGTTTATATTGTTCGGTAATGCGATGGACTTCCGCCACACCCGGCAATACCCGTATTGTGTTTGTATCAAAATCGGGCTGTACGCCGATTGCACCCAGAACGGTCTGGTTAACCCCGGTAGATCTATGCACATCGAAACCATGCTTGTGCAGAGCTTCGATAATGTTTTCGAGTTCCTGTTTTGTCGCATTTTTTTCGACAACGACAACCATCTGCTTACTCCCTATTGTTATGAATTATATTAATACCAAGAAAAACACAAAGCGCCGGGAGCAATAGGGGGATGCGGGTTCCGGGAATCGGCCGCCGCTTTATTCCGGGCTTTCGCCTTCCTTG